>DASXJO010000030.1:0-2106 GCA_036497385.1 Candidatus Angelobacter sp.
ACATTCCTTCTTCTTCCCTTTTGGGCCCACGGCTGACCAGCCCGCCGGAACTTCCTTGAACGTGGGCCATAAGGAATACTGCCCCTCATGGTTCACCAGGACCATGAATTCAGCGTTCTCATTTTCAAATGGATTTGTCATGCAATTCACCTTCACTCAATTTATTTTTTTGTACAGTTTGTGTTGAAGCTGTTATTTCCCTGAGCTTCTGGTTCAGGATTTTTCCAATCGCCTTTATCGGAGCTGGTTCCGTCATCTCATAGTGCTTGCAATGGACGGTATGGATTTCCAGCTTGCCGCTGATGTAAGGCTCCCAAGCACTGGGCAAGCGGTACTCGCCTTCCTTCACGTCGGCAAAGAAGAACAGAATGTCACCATCGTAATGGCTGGCCCGGAATTTCTGCTCCAAGATGGAGTTGTGCAGAAGCATCTGCATGTTGCGTCGCGCGATTCTTTCGTCGAAGTCGGTTGGAATCTGCCCGGCGCGCTTAGCCGCGAGGTAAACGGTAGTGAAATCCAGCGGCCCGTCACCGATGTCGCCCAAATCGAGCCCCAGCATTGGCACCAGCTCTTTCATCAACTTCTCTTCCGTCATCGGAGAAGATTCCCGGTCTTCAGTCGATGGATAGCTGTCCATGATGCCCAGCAGCGCCACATGTTCTCCCATCTGCTGCAAACGGCAGGCCATGGCGTACGCCACTACGCCGCCGAACGACCATCCCAGCAGGTGGTAGGGCCCTTGCGGCTGAATTTTCTGAATCGCATTTACGTAATCTTCCGCCATCTCCTCGATGGTGGCTGCATGAGGCACATCATGCCCAACACCGGGAGCCTGAAGACCATAAATCGGTCGCTGCGCTTCAAGTTCCCGCATCAATCCGGCATAGTTCCAGCTAAGCCCGCCGGCAGGATGCGCACAGAACAGTGGCGACAGATTTCCCTGCGACCTCAGCGGCAAGAGCTGCTCAAAGGCGCTTTCAGGCGAACTCTGCGCATTGAGCCGTGGTGCGAGTTGGGCGACTGTGGGGGCCTCAAACAGTGTGCGGATGCGCAGTTCCACTCCAAACGCAGCGCGTATCTGGCTGACAAGCCGCGTCGCAAGCAAGGAATGTCCGCCAAGGGCAAAGAAATTATCCTCAATCCCCACTCGACGCACGCCAAGGACTTCCCCGAACATCTGGCACAGCAAGTTTTCATCCGGCGTGCGCGGCTCGCGATAGCTTTCATGCAGCTCTTGGGCCGGTGTGGGCAATGCTTTGCGGTCAACCTTGCCATTGACGGTCAATGGCCATGAGGGTATCGTAATGATGCTTGCAGGCACTATGTACCTTGGAAGAATCTGCCGCAGATGCTCTTTGAGTTCAGCAGCCAACTCCAGGTCGCCGGCCGGCTGCGCGGGCGAATTGGCGAACCGCCGGTAAAACTCAACGGACGCATCCTCCAATTTTTCGCTCGGATGCCAGCCGGGATTGAAGATCGCGTCATATATGCCGTCGTTCCCGAATCCCTGCCATGCCAACTCAATTCCCAGCTCATGGGACAGCTGAACAACTGTATTCGGATGCTCGCCTCCCGCCGATTCCGCGGCCGCTTGAATCTGGCCAGCATTAGAACTGCTCTCACCCGACAGCATCCGCACCGCTGCAACCGAGCTTGAGACGCGGGAGTCAGGAATTCCACGAACTCCGATCGAACCCTCGCGGCTGTGCGCAAATCGCTTGCGTAACGCTTGCTGCCACGCGCCAGCGTTGTCCCATTCCAGCCATTCGTTCGGTTGAGCTACTTGGTATCTTGGGCCGATCCTGAGCGTCACGTCATAGCGGTAGCGGCTAAGCTCGTTCTCATAATTGCCCGCTTTCAATGCGACGCTCGCGCGACCAATTCGCGGCCAGCGTTGTGCAAGTTCCTGAAACATTGCCGCATCCAGAAGCAGTTCTTCTTCTTTCTGCGTGGATTGAAGCACCAACTGGCGCAGCCTCTCCGACGTCATTGATCCGGGAGCCTTGTGCATTTGAACCGACGCGGCAAATGCATCCAGCAAGGCAAGGTTGCGGAGATCGCCGAGGAAAATATGCCCACCCTCGCGCGTGACACGCACCGCTTCCG
>DASXJO010000031.1:0-5353 GCA_036497385.1 Candidatus Angelobacter sp.
TTTTTCCAGATAACCTCTTGTCACTCCCACTCCGCCGATATAAAGGTCTCCAGCTACTCCGAGGGGCACTGGCTGGAGGAGAGCATCCAGCACATAGATCTGTGTATTGGCAATGGGCTTGCCAATCGGGACACTATGCCCACCGGCGGTACATAGCGTAAAGGTCGATTGCACGGTGGTTTCCGTAGGGCCGTAGGTATTCCAAAGTTCTCCAGGAACATGCTGATAGAAGGCGTTGACCAACTCCGGCCTGAGAACGTCTGCTCCGCTGCTCATCACACGGAGAGAAGTCCACTGGCTGATGTTCGGGTCTTCCAGCAAGTGCTCCAATAGCGCAGGCGCTAAATCTACATAGGTGATTTGGTTCTCGATCGCCAGTTGGACAAGATACTCCACATCGTACTCTCCTCCCGGCCTGGCGACTACGATTTGCGAGCCCCATGCCAGCGGGAGGAAGATCTCCAGTATGGAAGCGTCAAAGCTGAACGAGGCCTTTTGCAGCACCCGGTCGGCGGACGACAAGGACAGAGCAGCCCCGGCCCAAAACAATTGGTTCGCCACCTGGCGATGTTCCACCGCAACCCCTTTGGGTCTGCCTGTAGATCCGGAGGTGTAGATCACATAGATGAGATTCTCCGCTGTAGCTCGTGAAGCAGCGGCAGAGAAGTTCTCCTGGGCAATAGTCTCCCAGTCTTTATCCAGTTCGATTATTCGTCCTGTAGACTTCGGCAGTCGCCCCCGGAGCTTTGATTGGGTCAACAGGACCTTGGCCTGCGCATCTTCAACCATGTATGCCAGACGGTCCGCAGGATAGGCGGGATCCAGCGGCACATAGGCTGATCCAGCCTTCAGTATTCCGAGCAGCCCAACCAGCATTTCCAGACCACGCTCCACGCATATCCCCACTCTTACTTCCGGGCCTGCCCCGAGTTTCACCAGATAATGAGCTAACTGATTTGCCTGCTTATCGAGTTCGCTGTAGCTGAGCTTGCGTCCCTCAAATATAGCTGCCGTAGCTTCAGGATCACGCTGGGCATGAGCTTCAACTAACTCATGCACGCACTGGTCCAGTTGGTAATTGGACGTGGTCTGGTTAAAGTCATGGACGATATGGTGCTGTTCAGAGGAAGCCAGCAGCGGCAATTCTCCTATCTTTGCTCTCGGATTGGCCGCCACACTACGCAATAAATTCCTGTAGTGCTCGCCCATCCGCTGGATCGTGGATGCTTCGAACAAGTCACTGTCATAGGCGAAGCTCAAACTCAATCCTTCATTCTGCTCTACCGCATCCACCATCAGATCGAACTTCACCAGCGTTTCTTCACCGCCCAGCAGTCTGGAGCTTAGCCCCGGCAGCCATGATTCCATCTCCGCTTTTCTGCCAATGCTGAACATGATCTGAAACAGCGCTCCCAGGTTGGCACTGCGATGCGGATTTAGCCGTTCCACGATGTGCTCAAAGGGTACATCCTGATGTGCATGCGCTTCCAGATTGACGTTCCTGATATGTGCCAGATAGTCCCAGAACGTCTGCCCGCTGGAACAATCGGTGCGCAACACCAGCGTATTCACAAAGAAACCTACCATCCCCTCCAATTCTTTCTGCAACCGGTTGGCCACCGGTGTACCAATCACAATGTCGGCGCTGTTCGCATAACGCGAGAGCAACAGAGCAAACACACCGTGCAATGCCATGAAGAAGGTCATCTGCGCGTTGATGGCAATCTTCTTGATGGCTTCCACCGTGGCCTGCTCGACCTCTACCGTGTACTCGGCGCCCTGGAAGGTCTGCACTGCGGGCCGGGGACGATCCAGGGCCAAGCCGTGCACGTGAGGCAGATTGGCTAGTTGCTTCTCCCAATATGCAAGCTGCCGCTCCAGCGTCTCGCCTTGCAGCCACTCGCGTTGCCAGATCGCGTAGTCGGCATACTGGATTCCGAGTTCCGGCAGCCCCGGATCTTCGTTCTTTAGGTAAGCCTCATACAACCGGGCAATTTCCTGCATGATAATGCCCATGGACCATCCATCTGTGACGATGTGATGCATCGTCAGCAACAACAAATGATCTTGTTCGGCAAGGCGCAGAAGATGGGCACGCAGCAGCGGGCCGCGGCCCAGATCAAACGGTTTGTCGGTCTCTGCGCGCGTCAGCCGCAACGCTTCAGTTTCGCGATTTTCCTGCGGCAATGAAGACAAGTCTGTCAAAGGCAAGCTGAACTTCGAAGGCGGCACGATTACCTGTCGCGCCACTCCTTCCACCGCTTCAAAGGTGGTCCGTAATGCCTCATGCCTGCGTACCAGCTCTTCGAATACGCGTTCCATTACTTTTGCAGGCAGTATGCCTTTGAGCCTCACTGCCAGGGGTACGTTGTAGGCTCGGCTTCCAGGCTGCAACTGGTCAAGGAACCACAGCCGCTGCTGCGCAAACGACAGCGGAATCTCAGCCGGCCTCGAAACCTTCCGCAATGGAGGATGAGCGGAGTGTGACTGAAGCAATCTTTCGCCAAGCAACTCGACCGTGGGTGCCTCAAAGAGATCACGCAGGCTGATCTCAGCGCCCAGCGTGCTGCGAATACGGCTTACTAGCCCGATGATAAGCAGTGAGTGCCCGCCCAGAGCAAAGAAGTTGTCATCGATTCCCACTTCCTTGAGGCCCAGCACTTCGGCAAAAAGTTCCGCCAGAATTTCTTCCTGCGCCGTGCGCGGTTTGCGCCTTCCAATCTCAGGCAATTCCGGCGCCGGCAATGCTTTGCGGTCCAGCTTTCCATTGGCGGTCAGCGGCAGCTTCTCTAACCGTACGTATGCAGCCGGCACCATGTACTCCGGCAGTTTCCGTATCAGATGTTTCCGCAGCTCTTCCACACTCGCTTCATTCTGCAGCCCGTCACTCTCCGCAAGTGTGGTGAAGTACGCCACCAGCCGCTTTTCCCCAGGCTTGTCTTCACGCGCCAGCACTACCGCTTCCCGCACTCCAGCGCATTCCGTCAGCCGTGCTTCAATCTCTCCTAGCTCAATGCGGAACCCGCGTATCTTCACCTGGAAGTCATTCCGTCCCAGGAACTCGATCTGCCCATCCTTTCTCCACTTCCCCAGGTCGCCGGTACGGTACATACGCGCGGCGGCTTGCTTCTTGTCCTTACCATCGATAAATGGATCAGGCACAAAACGCTCCGCCGTCATCTCCTCACGGTCTACATACCCCCGCGCTACTCCCGCTCCTCCTATGTAGATCTCCCCCACCACTCCCACAGGCACTGGCTCCATCTCCCGATCCACGATGTACACCTGCGTGTTCCCTACCGGCCTCCCTATATGCGCCGCGAATCCCTCCCCGCGCTTCATCTCTACCCACGTCGAATACGTTGTCGTCTCCGTCGGTCCGTACAGATTGCACACCTTCTCCACTCCGGTCCGCGCAAAAATCTCCTCCACCAGCTTCTTCTTCAACACCTCTCCCGCCAGGTTCACCACCCGCACTGTGCCCGGCACATGATCTTCTTCCACCAGCGCCTTCATCGCCGAAGGCACCGTGTTGATCAGCGTTACCTCTGCCTTTTCTACTCCCGTCCCCAGCGCCAGCACATTCCCTACCATCCGCACTCTTCCACCCACGATCAACGGCGCCAGGCACTCATACACCGCCAGATCAAAGTTCAGCGACGTCGAAAACAGGGTCCTGTCCAACTCTTCTGGGGTAAATGCCTTCCCTGCCCAACTCAGGAAGTTCACCGCATTACGATGCGCTATTCCCACCCCTTTCGCTTTCCCGGTCGATCCCGACGTATAGATTACATACGCCAACTGCTCTCCTGTTGCTCCCGCACGGCTCCGCTTCGGATTCTCCTTCGGCCAGCGCGTCCACTTCTGCTGTCCGTCATTCAGATCGACTACCGTCACCCGCTGCTTCATCCCCGCAAACATCTCTTGCAATGGCCCTGGATCACGCGTCAACACCGCCACTGGACGGCTGTCTTCCACCATGTACTGCAGCCGTTCCTGCGGATATGCCGGGTCCAAAGGCACATACGCTCCTCCGGACTTCAGGATTCCCAGCACCGCTACCATCATCTCCAGCCCGCGCTCCATCGCGATCCCTACACGCTCATCCCGCTTCACTCCCAACTCACCGCGCAGGTAATGCGCCAACTGGTTGGCCCGTGTGTTCAGCTCTCCATAACTCAGCGCTTCATCACCGCACTCCACTGCCACGGCCTGCGGCGTTTTTCTTACTTGCGTTTCAAATAATTCATGCACACAGGCAGCCGAGGGAACTTCCATCTGAGTCCCGTTCCAGTCATAGAGAACTCGGCGACGTTCCTTTTCCGACAATATCGGAAGAAGATGTACCGATCGTGCTTCACTAGCGCCAATCATGCCTTCCAGTAACCGGAGGTAATACCTTGCATAACGCTCGATGCTTCCACGTTTAAACAGCGCCGTGGAATACTCCAGTGCGCCTACGATGCGATTCCCTGTTTCCTGCAACGAGAGCGTCAGATCAAATTTCGACACTACATGGGGTGTGGACTCAAGCGGCTCGATTTCCAATCCTGTCAGTTGCGGATTTCCAATTGAAACGTCCTGCCAGGCAAACATCACCTGGAACAGCGGGCTGTGCGCCAGGTTGCGCACCGGTTTCACGATCTCTACTACTTGTTCGAATGGAATGTCCTGATGTTGCTGTGCGGCAATGGCCTGCTGCTTCACCCGCTCCAGCACTTCTCCTATTGTCGGCTGGCCAGACAAATCCACGCGCAACACCAGCGTGTTTACAAAGAAGCCGATCAGTTTCTCGATCTCCACATGCCCGCGATTGGCCACAGGCGTTCCAATTACTATGTCCTGCTGCCCCGAGAGCCGCGAAAGCAACATCGCCCAGCCCGCCAGCAGCGTCATGTACAACGTGGTTCCATACTGCGTACTCAGTTTTTTCAGTCCCGCGGTCAGTTTTTTACTCACTGCCAGTTGCAACACTGCGCCGCTAAAGTCCTGCTGCTTCGGACGTAGATGATCCGCAGGCACCTCCAGTACCTCTGGCACTCCCGCCAGATTCTGCTTCCAGTATTCCACTTGCGCCGCCAGAACTGCCCCTTCAATCCACTTCCGCTGCCACAGCGCATAATCGGCATACTGTACCGGCAACTCCGGCAGCGGGTCTTCTGCGCCCCGCGCGAAAGCTGCGTACAACGCATTCAATTCGCTGAATAGAATACCCATTGACCAACCATCGGAAACAATATGGTGCATGGTGATCAGCAGCGCATAATCTTGTTTTCCGTGCCGGATCAGCCGTCCCCGAACCAGCGGCCCCGCTTCAAGATCAAATGCCGCACATGCTTCTTCTCTGAGCAGC
>DASXJO010000032.1:0-4109 GCA_036497385.1 Candidatus Angelobacter sp.
TTGAAGTGTGCGGTTCTTAATGGCTGGCTTTCTTCTTTGTGCCCTTCTTAGCTGCGCCTTTTTTGGCTGGCGTTTTAGCTGCAGGCTTGGCTGCCGGCAGTTCACCTTTGATCATGGTGAACATAAACGGGTCAGGTGTGTACTCTGAGATCACGCCGATCACGTCCACATTGGCCCCCGCTGCTGGTGGCTTGGTCATCGGCTTTTCCATAGTGATATGCATGTCAGCCTTATTGGCAGCTTGGTTGTCCTCGCCAAGTGCCACTTCAAGAGAATTGTTGTCTGGTACAGCAATCACCTTGACCGGAATTTTCAGCTTGGCTTCTCCATTTTTTTCCTTGGTCTGAATGTCCTGCCAGACCCGGTCTGCAGCAGTTTTGTTCGCGGGACTCTTATCGCGGCAGGAGAGCACAAGCTCGCGATCGCTGAATGAAAGATCAACGTCGCCGGTGGCCGGCACGGCCTGCGCCGCAAGATCGCACTGCGTGGGCGCGAGCGGAATGCTGGCGACGAAGTTAGCTGGCGGAGCGGTCTGGGTTGCGGCCGTGGCCATGCGCTGGTTCCAATCGTCAGTGTTGCCGTGATACTTCTTATATCGAGAGAGGAAATATGGCGACCACGCCTGGAATGCCTGAGGATTTTGCTTCTGCGCAATGCTCAAGGCCTTGGCGCCGTACCAGAAACCAACGGGATTCGATGGATTGGATTCCAGCAGCGCAATTGCCATTTGGTAATTGTTGCCCAGATCATTGGGATCAACTTTTAGCGCTTCTTCGTAATACTTCGCAGCATTCGCATAATCCTTCTGCTGTAAAGCGCCAAAAGCTGCCGTGCCGGCGAAGATGTTCTCCATCTGGTTCTTCATCTTCTCGTAATCGGCCGGACTCACACCTTCAGGAGTCTTCCAGTTAGGTAATTCCTGCAGGCCGCGCTCGGCGTCGCTACGGGCCTTGGCGCCGCTAGCTGCATCCTTGATCTGTCCGCGCTCAAGGAACACCACAATGGCCAGAGCACGCACATTGTTCGGCTCGATCGTGAGGATCTGCCGGGCAATCTGCTCAACTTTTTGCTGGTTATTGGCCTGCTGATACGCTCCCATGGCCTGCTCCAGCGCGTCAATTTTGACGATGCTTTGAGGATACTGGGCGACAAAAGCTTCCATGGCCACGCCTTTGGCGGCTGGATCTGTGGTATTTAGGGCGGTGATGTAGGCGTTGTATTCCGCCGGGTCTTTGATCACCTTTTGGCTAGTGGGGACGTTGGCCTGTTGACCCGTCGCTCCGGGCTGCTGACCGGCTGACGGCTGGCCGGCTGACGGCTGACCTGCGGGCTGCTGACCGGCGGGCGGTTGCGCGGCCGGAGGCTGTTGCGCCGGTGAACTTCCCTGACCCCATGCTGCTGTGGTTAGCGCAAGCACAAGCGTGACAAGCACTCTTTTCATTTGAGTTTTGCTCCTTCAGTACATCTCTGCCAGATTTTGTGGCCTCATGCTCCAAGAACATTTCTGGTGCAGGCCTTGTCTTTTGCTAAAAACTTAGAGGCACGGATTATAAAAGACACACCCTACATTCGTGCAAGCCTTACATAAAATGGCACTTTACTGGTCTGATGCAGAGTTGGACTCTATAGTTACTCCCAGGCACCGGACCCGCTGCAATTCCAGCGTTAAAAGGCCCGCATCTAACCTCACTTCAATCAGACATTGCATTGGCGCACAAAAACCACTGCCAAATCATGAAAATTGAATGAAAATCAAAAATGAGCGATACGCGGTAGGACGCGGTATCCTGCTGAATTAGACACCATCGTAGCCAAAACGTTCCGGCAATCCGCGAAAATGAAGCTCTGAGAGGACGCAAAGTAAATGGACCACATTTTGAACGGCAAGATTGCCCTGGTAACCGGCGGCGGACGCGGCATCGGAGCTGCCATCGCACTCAGGTTGGCAAGCCTTGGCGCAACCGCGATTGTCTGCGGACGCACGCTCGCCCGCCTGCAACACACGGCCGGACAGATACGTTCAGCGGGTGGCCAAAGCGAAGCCATGGCCTGCGATGTTGCCGACTGGAACTCCGTGGCGGCGCTGGCGGATCGGGTGCAAAAGACCTTTGGTCGGCTGGACATCCTGGTCAACAATGCCGGGATCGGCACCTTTGGCGGCCCGTTACACACTATGCCGACGGACAAATGGGACGCCATGTTCAACACTAACCTGCGCGGCGTCTTTTATATGATCCGGGCTTTCGCGCCCTTGATGATCTCCAGCGGCGGTGGCGACGTTGTGAATATTTCATCGCTGGCCGGCAAGAATCCCGTCCCGAACAGCGCCGCTTATTCTGCCACCAAATGGGGGCTGAACGGACTTACGTATTCCGTGGCTGAAGAGCTGCGCGGACACAAAATCCGCGTGGCGGTTGTCTCTCCTGGCTCGACGCACACCGAGTTCGGGGCGCATGAAGGTAAGAGCCCGGACAAAATGCTGATTGCTGAAGATGTGGCCCACGCGGTGGAAACGCTGGTCACGTTGAGACCGCAGGCCTTTATCAGCGAGGTGCTTTTAAGACCAACGCAGAAACCGTGAAGCCAATCGCCGACATCGCCGTGATCGCGCGTAATCGCCGCAATCCAAATCAGTTCACCGCAAAGGGCGCGAAGGACGCAAAGGAAAATCGGGATAAAAAGCCAAGCCAACGGCGGAAAGAAATCTGAGAACCCTATACGGGAACAAGGCTGGGAAATGGAGTTATTGCAGGTACAGCATATAGATTGCTGCTCTGGCTTCCGATCACCCGATCACCCGATCACGGCGATCACCCGATCCGTTTTTCCGGCACAATCACGGGTTCCTGCGGCGCAAGTGGCTGGCCGGCATTGGCAGGCACGGGAACCAGCAGAGCTTCTTTGCGATAAACCAAATTGCTGGCATTAAACGTCGCTAATTCAAAGCCGTGGCCATGCGTGATGGCGTCCGTGGGGCATGCTTCAACGCAATATCCGCAAAAGATGCAGCGGTTATAGTCGATGTTATAGATTTTGGCGTAGCGCTCCGCGCCGCTGATGCGGTTTTCTTCAGTGTTCTCGGCGGCTTCAATGTAAATGCAGTTTGAAGGACAGGCGGCGGCGCACAGAAAACACGCGACACACTTCTCCAGGCCATTTTCATCGCGCTGCAACTCATGCAATCCGCGGAAGCGCTCCTGAAAGACCGCTCCGGCATTGGGCAGCTTCTTGTTGGGATAATCCTCAACAACGGTGGGAGCAAACATCTCCCGCAGGGTCACGGACATCCCTTTCGCGATGCCAGCAAGGTCGCCAAAGACACGAAAGATCGACATAGAGCCAGTATAAAGGGTGGAACGGGAAATTGGGAACCACAGAGGACCCCCCGCGTTTCGCGGCTCGATTTAACGAACCGCCTTTGGGAATTCATCACACCTCACATATCATTGCCGCGAGGCACACACATGGTACTTCCCGCATACGTAGGCGCGTTGGATAGCAAGCGTCAACGCGAAACGGGGCTGATCACTGGGGCATCGAGTGGCATTGGGCTCGATCTGGCAAAATTGATGGCGCCCGACTTTGACCTGATCATCACCGCCCGGAATCAGGCTGGACTGGAAAGGATTGCACAGGAGTTGCAAGCGGCGCACGGAAACCATGTCCATGTGATTTCCGCCGATCTTACTCTGCCGGACGCACCGCAGCAGATCTTCGCAGAAATTAAAAGACGCGGGCTGCCGGTGGATATCTTGATTAACAATGCGGGCTTTGGGTCATACGGGAAATTTGCAGAGAGCGATCCAAAAACTTCACTCGATATGGTTGAGGTGAATATAGCCGCTCTCACGGCGCTGACCCGGCTGGCGCTGCCGGAGATGATTGCACGCAAGCGCGGAAGAATTATGAACGTGGCTTCTACAGCGGGATTTCAACCGGGACCGCTCATGGCCGTCTATTATGCGACTAAGGCTTACGTGATTATGTTTTCTGAGGCGATTGCCAATGAACTCAAGGGCAGCGGTGTGAGCGTCACGTGTTTTTGCCCCGGAGCTACTGCCACTAACTTTGCGGGTCGCGCCAATATGGAAGAGTCGCGACTGTTTAAA
>DASXJO010000033.1:0-2934 GCA_036497385.1 Candidatus Angelobacter sp.
GTTGATCACCAGGAGACTTGCTAATGCTGAAGCGGCGTCACATCCATGCGGTTTTACTTGTGCTTCTGGCTTTTTTGGGCGCAGCCCAGGCACAGCAAGCCGCGCCCGCGCAGCCAAAACCGCGCCGGTTTCTGATGTGGAAAGCCGCGTCGCCCACCGCAACGGTCTATCTAGTCGGATCCATTCACCTGGGCGACAGCAGCATGTATCCGCTGCCGAAAGAAGTGGAATCGGCTTTTGCCGCCGCCAAGGTCCTTGCCGTGGAGATCAACATAAAGAACGCCGATCAGGCCAAGATGGTTGAGCTGATCCAGAAATATGGTCTGTACCCCGCCGACGATTCGCTGACCAAGCATCTTTCCAAAGAGACGCAGGCCGCCTTGGACGATTACTGCACCAGGCACAACGTGCCCCGCCAGGGCATGGAGCAGTTGAAGCCGTGGGTGGTCGCCGTCACGCTCGCCGCCATGGCATGGCAGCAGGCAGGTGAAGATCCGTCTCTCGGAATTGACATGCACTTCTTGAATGAAAGCAAACCGCCCCAACGGATTGACGAGCTGGAAACCATGGAATCGCAGCTTGCAATTTTTGCTGAGGCTTCAGAAGAAGAACAGCAAAGCATGCTGAGCGCGATCCTGAAGCAGGGCGACAAGACCAAAGACATCATCAAGCGCACACAGGCGGCTTACGTCGCCGGCGACCCCGATGCGCTGCAAAAAACAATGGACGAGCAGGACGACATGGGATCAAAGAGCCTGGAGAAAAAACTCCTGGATGATCGCAACATCGCCATGATGGGCAAAATGGAGGAATACCTGAAAGGCAAAGAGCCGATTTTTGTAGTGGTCGGCGCCGCCCACATCATCGGCGACAAAGGTATTGCCAAACAGCTGCGCGACAAAGGCTACAAAGTTGATCAGGTAGTGCTGGACGCGAAGTAGCGCCCCACAGATCGCCGCCGGGACGACTCCTGCACTACGCTCTTACTTGCGCCCCTGCTTTTCCAGTCCGACTGCAGACGGCGCTGCTTCCTTGCCATTTGGTTCATACTCAACAATGTATCCAGCCACGGCGCTTGCCGCCACTGTATACGGGCTGGCCAGGTACATCAGCCCTGGGCCACTGCGACCAGGAAAATTGCGGTTCTGCGCACTGATCACAACTTGGTCAGGCCGCGTGGAAACTCCCGGCCCGGCGTTGATGCATGCGCCGCAGCTCGGCTCAATCACAATCGCGCCCACGCGCTTAAAAATATCGAGATAGCCTTTGCGCACGCAATACTCGCGCGTCTCCTGTGAGCCAAACTGGATATAGAACTTGCAACTCTCCGCCACGCGCTTGCCTTGTTGCAATGCGTCGGAAAGCACCTGGGCATACATGTCCATGTCAGCGTTTTTGCCAGCAGTGCAGGTGCCGCCATAAGCGATCTCCACCGGCACCGGCGTATTCAGGTCGCGAATGAATTTGCCATTGCCCGGATCACCCGGCGTTGCCACCATAGGTGTAATGTCGTCGGCGTTCAGCTCAATAACATGCGCGTACTGCGCGTCCGGATCGCTGAACAATCCTTCGCAATATTTCTCCGCCTGCGCGCGAGACATGCCGCGACGCTCCATCAAAAACTCCACAGTCTTCTGGTCGGGCGCAACAATGCCGGTAAAGCCGCCGATCTCTGCCGCCATATTCGTCATAGTGGCGCGTTCGTCCACGCTCAGTGCTTCAATGGCCTCGCCGGAGTATTCCATCACTTTTGCCAGCGCTTTGCCGCTGCGTATGTACTCCATGCTCAGCAGCAGCAGAATGTAATCTTTCGCGGTCACGTTGGACTTGCGGTTGCCGCGAACAATCACCTTCACTGATTCCGGCACTTTCACCCGGACATCTTTTGTGATCCATGAATTAAAAACGTCCGTTGTCCCGATTCCGAACGCAATGCAGCCTACTGCGCCCACATGCGGCGTGTGCGAGTCAGACCCCACATTCAACTGCCCCGGCAGCGCATATGTTTCCGCCACAATTGAGTGGCAGATTCCTTCCGACCCTTTGCGGTCTTTCAATTCACCATGCAACCTGATTCCCTGCTTGGCCGCAAAGTCTTCCTGCTTGTACTTAAGCTGCCCCGCCAGATCAAGTAGGCCCATCTTCTTCTTCTCTTCTGAAATCACTTCGTCCAGAAACGTGAGATGATCGCGGAAAAACAGGATCGTTGCCGGATCATTCACCTTCGCGTCCTTGCCCACAAAATGCTCAAAGAAGATTGCCGACATCGGCGTAACATACTCATGGCTAAATCGAAGATCGGTGCGCGCAAAACCTGAATCGCCCGGCCTCACAGACCCAACGCCCTGTTCATTCTCGGCATTCAGCATGTGCCGCGCAAAAATCTTCTCCGCAATCGTCATCGGGCGCTTCGCAGTGGTGATCGGCGGCAGAAATACTTTCTTCTGCATGCGCGCCACATTGAACGGAAAAAGTCCGCCGTGCTCAATAATCTGGCGCGTAATGTCGTCTTCACCTTCGGTAAATTTGTTCAGCGGAATCACTTCCCCGCCGCGAACCTTGTCAATCAAACTGAAATCGGTGGACGTAAGCACGCCCAGGTTCTGGCAGTTCTGCTTGTAAATACGCTCAATATTTTCCGCGATCACCAGCTTGATGCCCGCACAAAGCTCCGCATACGGCGACTGCTCGCGGCTTGATCCCTTGCCTCTGCGCTTGCCGCTCACGGCGGCCACAAAGCCGCCTTTCTTCACGTCACCGCGCTTGATTTGGACTTCATTGCCGCACTTCAGGCCGGTATAAGGCCACTCGCCCAGCTTCTCGTCAAAAAAGAAGCAGATATGCGCCGGCGTAATCTCGTCCGTGGAGATATCGTCGCGCAGCTTGGGATTATTCTGCGGATTGTTTGTGTCCCACGGCAGGTCTTCCCCGGCC
>DASXJO010000034.1:0-2938 GCA_036497385.1 Candidatus Angelobacter sp.
TTCCTTGGGCGGAATGATTTGCAGGTGAAGGTGAGGGGATTCCGGATCGAGTTGGGAGAGATTGAGGCACGGCTGGTGGAACACGGAGGAGTGAAAGAAGCGGTAGTAGTGGCGCGGGAAGAGGCGGGAGGAGAGAAGCGGCTGGTGGCGTATTACACCACATCCGGAGAGAGCGATAGTCTGCAGAAAAGCGAAACCGGTGTGGAAGAGCTGCGAAAGCATCTGGCAGGAAGGTTGCCGGAGTACATGGTGCCGGCAGCGTATGTGCGTTTGGAGAAACTGCCGCAGACGGCGAATGGAAAGCTGGACCGGAAGGCATTGCCTGCGCCGGAAGGAGATGCGTACGGAGAACGGGTATATGAAGCCCCCATTGGGGAGATAGAGACGGCAGTCGCCGGAATGTGGGCGGAAGTGTTGAAGGTGGAGCGAGTAGGGCGGCAGGACAACTTCTTTGCTCTGGGCGGGCATTCATTGCTGGCGGTGCGGGTGATAGCGCGATTGCGCCAGGCGCTGGGAGTAGAAGTTGGAATAAATGATCTCTTCGCGCGGCCGGTGCTGAGTGATTTTGCGCGTGGAGTAGAGAGTGCGCAGCAGAGCCAACTGCCTGCCATTACACGTGCAGAACGTGGAGAGTATGTGCCGCTGTCATTTGCGCAACAACGCTTATGGTTCCTGGCGCAGATGGAAGGGGTGAGCGAGGCCTATCACATCCCGCTTCGTATCCGGCTGCGTGGAAGGTTGGATAAAGCAGCACTGAAGCAGGCGCTGAATCGGCTGATGGAGCGGCACGAAGCGCTGCGCACAACGTTCGCGATGGTGAATGGAGAGCCGCGGCAACGAATTGCACCGGCCGAGGAGAGCCGTTTCCATCTTCTCGAGCACGACCTGCGTCATCAGAATGCCAGGGGTGAGCTGGAGCGTTTGATTGCGGAGGAGGCGAGGACAAGTTTTGATCTCGTAACGGGGCCGCTGATTCGCGGGCGGCTGATCCGGCTGGCGGAGGACGAACATGCGCTGCTGATCACCATGCACCACATCGTGTCGGATGGCTGGTCGATGGGAGTGCTGTTCAGCGAGTTGAGCGCGCTGTATGGGGCGTTTGTGCGTAGAGAAAGAGACCCGCTGCCGGAGTTGCAGGTGCAGTATGCCGACTATGCACTGTGGCAACGGAGATGGATCGAAGGGGAGGTTCTGGCGCAGCAGGGGGAGTACTGGAGAAAGAACCTTGCAGAAGTACCGGAGTTGTTGGAATTGCCGGCGGACCATCTACGTCCGGAACAGCAGGATTATGCTGGGGATTTAGCCAGACTGACGCTCGACGAAAAGCTGACGGCAGGACTAAAAGAGCTGAGCGTGCGATATGGGACCACACCGTATATGACGCTGCTGGCGGGCTGGGTGATGTTGCTTTCGCGGCTCTCGGGGCAGCAGGACGTGGTGATTGGAACGCCTGTGGCCAATCGCGGGCATGTGGAAATTGAGAACCTGATCGGTTTTTTTGTGAACACGCTGGTGTTGCGCGTGGATGTATCGGGCAAGCCGACGGTGGGAGAAGTGCTGGAGCGAGTGAAGAAGCAGGCCATTGGGGCGCAGCAGCATCAGGACATTCCCTTCGAGCAGGTAGTGGAAATTGTGCAGCCGGTGCGCAGCCTGGCGCACAGCCCGCTATTTCAGGTGGTGTTTGCGTGGCAGGATGCGCCGATGGGCAGGCCTGAGCTGCCGGGATTGCAGATAGAGCCGTTGGAATCGTCGGCGCACATGGTGTCGAAGTTCGACCTGACACTCTCATTGAAGGAATCAGGCGGGTGCATTGTCGGAGGGCTGGAATACGCGACGGCATTGTTTGACCGGAAAAGCGTGGAGAGGTATGCAGAGTATTACCGCAGGTTGCTGGAAGGCATGGTGGAGGCCGGGGCAGAGCAGGCGGTGGATAGCCTGGGGATGCTGCCGGAAGACGAGCGGCAGCAGGTTCTGTATGAGTGGAACCAGACGGAGAGAGAGTTGCCGGGTGCGGGCAGTGTGCATGAGCTGTTTGAAGAGCAGGTGAGAAAGAACCCGGAAGCAGTGGCAGTGGTGTTCGGGGATGTAACGCTGAGCTACCAAGAGTTGAATGCGCAGGCCAATCGACTGGCGCATTATCTGCTTACGGTGGGAGTGAAGCGGGAAGAGCGAGTGGCGATCTGCCTGGAGCGGAGCGTGGAGATCGTCATCGCGGAGCTGGGGATATTGAAGAGCGGAGGAGCGTATGTGCCGATCGATCCTGGCTATCCGGTGGAGCGGAAAGTGTTGCTGATCTCCGATAGTGGAGCGCGGGTGGTGGTGAGCAGCCAGGAGATGGGAGCGATGGAGTTGATGGCCGTCAGGAGGGTGGATATCGAGGAGGTGATGCAGAGGGGAGGAGAGGGAGAAGGAGGAGGAGAAGAAAGCAGTAGAGGAGGAATTAGAGGAGGAGAAAGACAGAGAGAGAATCCTGGGATAGAGCAGGAAGGAGAGGGATTGGCCTACGTGATGTATACGTCGGGGTCAACGGGGCAGCCGAAAGGAGTGATGGTGCCGCACCGAGCGATCAAGCGGCTGGTGAGGAACAGCGGGTATGCGAGGTGGGAAGGAGAAGGAGTGGCGTTCAGTTCGAATCCGGCGTTTGATGCCACGACGATGGAAGTATGGGGGCCGCTGTTGAATGGAGGGCGGATGGTGGTGATTGAGCAGGAGACACTGCTGGAGCCGAGGCGATTGAAGGAAGAGTTGAGGCGGCAGGGAGTGAGCGTGATGTGGATGACGGTGGGGTTATTCAACCAGTATGCGGAGGAGATGAAGGAAGAGTTTCAAAGGATGAGGTACTTGATCGTGGGAGGAGATGCGCTGGATGCGGGAGTGATGAGGAGGATGGTGGAAGGGGGGAAGGGGCCGGAGCATCTGGTGAATGGATACGGGCCGA
>DASXJO010000035.1:0-3427 GCA_036497385.1 Candidatus Angelobacter sp.
AGATTGCGCCATGGTCAGCCGGGATGTTTCGACCATCCTGGATGTGGAAGATGCAGTAAGTGGCCCGTCGTACACGCTGGAAGTTTCTTCACCGGGGCTGGACAGGCCGTTGAAGAGGCCGGAAGATTACCGGCGCTTTACGGGAAGCAGGTTAAAGCTGACGACGCGCGAGCCGGTAAACGGCAACAGGCATTTTGAAGCGCGGTTGCAGAGATTTGAAGAAGGCAAGCTGATTCTGGAAACGATTCCGGGCAAGAAAAAGCCGAAGCCGGGACACGCGCAGCCAACGCAACAGTTTGAGATCGATATGGCGAACGTGGAGAAGGCCAATCTGGTGCCGGAAATTTAAGAAAATTCCTGGTATTAGCGTGATCGGGCACCGGAATTCGATATGCGATCCTCGGGGTTGAACGTTGTAAGTCCTTTGGAATCCTAATTGAGGGTACCGGGGGGGTGGGGCATCGAATCGGTACAGACGGAAACTGGCAAATCGGAAGTTTTAAGACGGAATTCATAGGGAAGAAATAAGTTTATGGCGAGTGAGATTTATAACGTTATTGACGCCCTGAGCCGGGAAAAGGGCATTGATCCGCAGATTGTGGTGAGCGCGGTGGAAGACGCCATAGTTGCGGCCACCCGCAAGAAGGAAAAGAGCCAGGAAAATCTGAAGGGCGAGCTGGACAAAGAATCCGGCATGATCCGCGTGTATGCGGTGAAGAGCATTCTGCCTTCAGAAGATGACATTGAAGATCCGCAGCTGGAAATATCTCTGGATGAAGCCAAAGCGATTGATCCCAACGCCGAAGTTGGCGGTGAAGTACGCTTCTTGAAATCCACCGAAGGGCTGGGACGCATCTCCGCGCAGATTGCCAAACAGATCATTTTCCAAAAAGTCCGCGAAGCCGAGCGCGATACGGTTTACAACGAATACATTGGGCGCGTTGGGGAAGTTTTGAATGCGACAGTAAAACGCATTGAAGGACCAGACGTGATCTTTGACATTGGCCGGGCTGAAGCTCGCATGTCAAAGAAAGAGCAGTCGCGGCTGGAATCATTTTCAGTAGGCGAGCGCGTACGGGCCGTGCTGGTACGGGTGGACAAGAACTCCAAGGGGCCTGCTGTTGTTGTTTCGCGCGCCGCGCCGGAGCTGGTGCAAAACCTGTTTCAGACGGAAGTGCCGGAAATTTATGACGGCACAGTCCAAATCAGGGCCATTGCCCGCGAAGCCGGTGAGCGCACCAAGATTGCCGTGATGTCGCGCGATAAAGACGTGGACGCGGTAGGCGCATGCGTCGGAATGAAAGGCATGCGGGTGCAATCTATTATCCGCGAACTGCGCGGCGAAAAGATCGACATTATTGAATACCACGAAGATCCGGTTACGTTCGCGGAGAAAGCTCTGCAACCGGCCAAGGTAAGCCGCGTGACCGTGGTGGACCAGGCGGACAAGCACCTTGAAGTTGTGGTGGATGACAGCCAGCTCTCTCTCGCCATCGGCAAGAAAGGGCAGAATGTGCGGCTGGCGGCCAAACTGCTGGGCTGGAAGATTGATATTAAGAGCGAAGAAGAGAAGCGCCAGGAAGTGGAACAGCAAATGGAATCGCTGACCACGCAGCAATCCACGCCGCTGGCAAACGTTACGGACCTTGGCGAGGCGTTGATCGGCAAGCTAAGCGAGGCGGGCATTTCCACCGTGGAAGCCCTGGCCGACATGACGCCGGAACAGCTGGAAGAAGTGCCCGGCGTAGGCCCCAAAACAGTGGAAAAAATCAGCATTGCGGTGAATAATTATTTCTCTACCCTTGAAACAGGCACCGTGGCTCCCACACCTGAAGCAGGTGAACCTGCGGCTGTGGTCGGCGGAGAGGCTGCTGAGCCAGTGGCAGAAACCGCGCCCGCTGAAGATGCGACACAGGTCGCAACACAGGATGCAACAAGCGGAAATGCGGAAGCGGTAGAGACAGAGCAAGCCAGTGAAGTGGCGGCCGATATGGGGAACGCGTCTGATGCAGAAGGAGCGGAAATCCACGCGGCTGGCGCAGATTTGTCCGCAGAGGCAGCATCGGCGGAGCCGGCAAAGCCGGATGAAAAATCGGAAGAAGAACTTTCGTAGTGAGATTCAAGGCAAAAACCGTGAGGTCATTATGATCGCGTAACAGGTACTTGGAGGCAACAGAGAGCGGATGAAAATTCGAATCAATGATCTGGCCAGAGAGCTTGAAGTGAAGGCCAAAGTAATTCTGGATATCCTGCCTGAAGTGGGCGTGACTGAGAAGAAAACCCACTCAAGCTCGATTGAGGAAGATGAAGCGGTACGGGTACGAAAGCATTTTTCGGCCCGATCCGGCTCGTCTTCGCGGGAAAGAACGTCCGCGACAGAGGTCAAACCGAAAATCGACCTCTCTAAGATTTCCAAGCCTGGTGACGTAGCACGGCTGCTCAGAGAACGAGAGCAGCAGCAACAGCATCCGCCCGCGCCTGCGGCCAAAGCGCCTGCCGTTACGGCCCCACCCGCTGCTCCGCCAGCGCCCGTGAAAATTGCGCCGCCCGCGGCAGCTCCGCCATCGGCAGAAAAGCCAGCCGTTGTAATGCCCAAACCGGCTGCTCCGGCAGCGGAAAGAAGTGTTGTGGTTACACCTTCCGTGGTTAAGCCGCCCGCGCCGGCAGTGGTTGCGCCTCCTCCAGTTGAAAAACCAGCCGCTCCGCCCGCAGTAGTGGTCACGCCGCCTACACATCCTCCAGCAGTGGTGGTTACGCCACCTCCGGCGGCAGCGCAAAAGCCGCCTGCAGCCGCCCCAGTGGCAGCAAGCCCGCAAGGAACTCCGGCTGCTCCGCCCTCGACGAAGCCCGTTCCGGGCCAGCCGATTGTGCAGCAGAGAAGAATGATTACGCCCCAGACAGGGCCTCGTCCGGTTTATACAGCTCCACCGCCGCGCGCACCCGCGCCCAGCGCTCCACAAGGGCGATCAATGCAAGGTGCGCCGGGTTCTCGGCCTATGCAGAGTCAGGGTGGGCCAGGACAGCGTCCGCAAGGCGTGGTTCGCGGCCAGCCAATTTTCCAGCGGCCCAGACCAGGCGGTCCAAGCGGCCCCGGCGGACCTCCGGGATCGCGTCCTCCATATCAAGGCAGGCCCGGCGAGCAGCGCCGAGGTCCGCATCCCACAAGCTCGCCGCGTCCGGGTGGCTATCCGCTACGCCCCGGAATGGGAGGCGTAGGCCCAGGTGGCCCACCGCCGCCTGCGGGAAGACCGGCGCGTCCGGGCGGGCCAACACGTCGCCCAGGCCAGCCTTATATCCCCAGGGAAAAAGAAGGCACGATGAAGGGCTTTACGCCACCGCCACGTCTGGCGTTGTCGAACGAGCCGCTTCCCATCACGCGCTCCATCACCATTGGTGAAGGCATCAGCGTAAAAGATCTGGCGGAAAA
>DASXJO010000036.1:0-3277 GCA_036497385.1 Candidatus Angelobacter sp.
TTGAAAGACCTTTATTCCGCGGAAAACCAGATTTTGAAGGCTTTGCCCAAGATGATCAAAAAGGCAAGCTCCAGGGAATTGAAGAGCGGCTTTGAGCAGCACTTGAAAGAAACCCAGGGCCACGTGGAACGCCTGGACAAGATTTTCGAGGAACTGGAAGAGAGTCCACGGGGAAAGAAGTGCAAAGGCATGGAAGGCATCATTGCCGATGGCAAAGAATTGATGGAAGAAGATGCCGAGCCTGAAGTGATGGATGCCGGCCTGATTGGCGCAGCCCAGCACGTTGAGCACTATGAAATCGCCGGTTACGGATGCGTGCGGACGTATGCCGAACTGATGGGCGAAGACGACATCGTCAATCTTTTACAGCAGACGCTGGACGAGGAGAAAGCGACTGACGAGAAACTGAACCAGCTCGCGCAAAACATCAACGTGGAAGCAGAAAAAGCAGCTTAAGCTTCATTGAGGCGGAAGGCCCTGTGCTCTGCGGAAAGAGCCCGGGGCCTTTTTGCGTTTGCTCGCAATAGTAACGTGAAAGGAAATTCCTGCTGCTGGCCACTCTAGTTCATAATGAGAGCATTATGACGGCTTCCAGCAGACAGATCATCCCGCCGCAATCGCCTGAATCGGCAGATCCCAGCAGTGATCAACTCGCGCCGAATCAAGTACCTGCGCTTACCGGTTACAACCTCTTCTTGAGCGACCCCACACTCGCGCAGGCAGTAGAGCGTGAAGGCGCTGGCTGGGCGCGCGAACAGATCACCGAACTTGGGCGGCTGCTGGGCACGGAAGAAGCGCAGCGCTGGGGCTTTGAGGCCAACGAGAACAAACCGGTACTGCACACGCATGACCGCTTTGGCAATCGCCGCGACGAGGTAATTTTTCATCCCTCATGGCACAACCTGATGCGGACCTCCGTCGCGAATCGGCTGCACTGCCTGCCGTGGGAAGCCGCACGACCCGGCGCTCACGTGGCGCGTGCCGCGCTGATGATGCTGACGGCGCAAAATGAAGCTGGGCATACTTGCCCGATATCAATGACGTTCTCTGCAGTGGCCTCGTTACGGGAAGAGCCAGAACTGGCTGCGGAATGGGAGCCCCGCATCCTTTCATCCGCTTACGATTCGCGTTTTGCGCCGGCGCAGGAGAAGTCGGGCGTGCTGCTGGGGATGGGCATGACGGAAAAGCAAGGCGGCTCTGACGTGAGGGCCAACACCACACAAGCTGAGCGGATTGGAAGGTCGCGCGAGTATCTGATCACGGGCCACAAGTGGTTCGTTTCCGCGCCTATGTGCGACGCATTTTTAATTCTGGCGCAAGCGCCGCAAGGTCTTAGCTGCTTTCTGCTTCCACGCTGGACACCCACCGGCAAACGGAATGCCTTCCACATCCAGCGGCTGAAAGACAAGATGGGGAACCGCTCCAATGCGTCCAGTGAAGTTGAGTTTAAGCAGGCATGGGCGCATCTGGTGGGCGAAGAGGGAAGGGGCATACAGACTATCATCGAGATGGTGAACCATACGCGCCTGGATTGCGCGATTGCCGGCGCCGGATTGATGCGGCAAGCACTGGCGCAGGCGGTCCATCACGCGCAGCATCGGGAAGCTTTTGGGAAGTTGCTGATCGATCAACCGCTGATGCGCAATGTGCTGGCCGATCTGGCGATTGAGTCTGAGGCCGCGACGTTGCTCATGGTCCGACTGGGCCGCGCCTTTGACCGCCGTAAAGCCGATGAGCGTGAACGCGCTTTCGCTCGCATTGCCACGGCTATCGCCAAGTATTGGCTGTGCAAGCGCACGCCCGTACACGTGAGTGAAGCTCTGGAATGCCTGGGTGGCAATGGTTATGTTGAAGAGTCGATCATGCCGCGGCTTTATCGGGAAGCGCCGCTCTATTCCATTTGGGAAGGGTCGGGCAACGTGATGTGCCTGGACGTACTGCGCGCCCTGAGCAAGGACCCGGCCACTGTGGAAGCTCTACTGGCTGAGTTCCAAACCATCGCCGGCGCGGACCAGCGCCTGGATGCGTACGTTGAACGCCTTGGCGCTCGATTGGCCACGGCTGCCGACAACAAATACGCGGCGAGAGACCTGACGGAAAATCTAGCGCTCGCGCTTCAGGCTTCCTTGATGGTGCGTCATAGCACTCCGGCCATGGTGGAGGCGTTTATAGCGTCGAGGTTGGCGGGGCAGCATGGGCAAGCGTTTGGCACCCTGCCGGAAAGAATGGACGTGAAAGAAATTCTGAGTGGTGTGGTTGAGCCGCTGGTCATGGAAAAATAAAAAAGTCTTCGCGACCAGCGTTCAGCCGCGAAGACTCCACCAAGGAAAGAAAAACAGAAGACCACAGAGGCTAGCTATAGGCTTGGCAGGAGACTCTGTGCCCTTCTTTGGTTCCCTGTGGAGTAGTGCGGTAAGCTGCTGATTCGTTTCACCGATTTTGAATTAATTTCACTTTCTTTCGCCAGCGGGAGCTTGCAGAGGTCCATTGACAATCGAAACGGCGGAGAGAATCGAGAGCCAACCGGCTTCAATCTTCAGATATGCACAGTAAACGAGGCAGCTTGCCCAAAGCTTCGCCATGTTATCTGGGTACTTCGTCATTTAAAATACTATTCAGCTGTTTGTGCACACCTCTCCCATGACTTTGTTGGAAAAACGTATGCTAGGTCTCAACAGGGACCTTTCGGCTGCCTTCTCTAAGGTGCTTAATGACACTAAGCCAAAGAGCGTCCATCGCTTGCGCACCACCATCCGACGGATTGAGAGCCTGATCAGCTATGCGAACCCCCAAATCAGCAAGAAAGAAGAACGCACGCTGGAAAAATTAACCGACTTGCGGAAGCGGGCCGGGAAAGTTCGCGATCTCGATGTCCAAACCGATCTGCTACTGGCTTTGGGCAATGGATCAACCGCGAAAGACCGAAAAACCTTGGCAAGTCTCATGGAGAAGAAGAGGAGCCATCAGGTTCGGCGCTTGGAATCGGCCATCAAGAAGCTGCATGAAGCCAAGTTTTTCGGCCGGCTAGACCGGATCGCAGAAGAGGCCGGAGTGCCGCAGGATAGCAAGAATCGCCCATTAGCCCCTCTGGAAGAGGCGAAAGCGCAGCTTGTGGCAATTGCCAATAACTTCGGGGCAAGACAAGCGCTGGGAGAAGGAATAAAGCCGAGCAGGTTACATGAAACGCGCATCGATTTGAAGCGCATTCGGTACCTGGCGGAAATCGCGGAAGAATCACCCGAGCAAAAAAATTTCATGCGCGAACTCAAGTCCACAC
>DASXJO010000037.1:0-6110 GCA_036497385.1 Candidatus Angelobacter sp.
GCTTTGGTACACGGTGATACCCGAACCGTCGCAGATGAAAGCTGAAATTGACCGTCGGCTCGACCGCCAGGCAAAAGGCGCCATGCTTCCCTTTGCGGTGAGAGATACCGCGACGGGAAAAGCTGTAGGCATGACGAGCTACTGGAATGTTGACCCGGCCCATCGCCGTGTGGAGATCGGCGGCACATGGTATCGCAAAAGCATGCAGCGCACCGCGCTCAACACAGAGTGCAAGCTGCTTTTAATGACTCACGCTTTTGAAACGCTGGATTGCGTCTGCGTGGAGCTTCGCACTCACTTCTTCAACCATGCCAGCCGGCGGGCCATTGAGCGGCTGGGAGCAAGGCTGGACGGGATATTGCGGAACAATCAAATCCTGCCGAACGGGACAATCCGCGACACGTGCGCGTACAGCATCATCGTAAGCGAGTGGCCGGTGGTGAAGACGAACTTTTTATCCAAGCTTAATCAGCGGACGGCTGAGCTGTGACTAAAGTGATCATTCTCTTCGCGGCGAATCTTTCGAATTTCTAATTCCTTTTTAAACTGTTTCTAACCAAAGCAGTTCACAGTGGTTGTCGCCGACGAGTGTCCTTCCGGATCATCTCAAGGGGTAAACCCTTGTGCGCCGCGTTTTGGCTCTGATGAACGCCCTGCCTCAAGCTGACTCCAAAAAATAAACAAAGATTTAGAGAGAAAAAGAGGGACGAAATGCAAAGCCATTCAAGTGGTCGCACCCGACTACTGCTCCGCACCCTGCTGCTCATGGTTATTAGCGGGACGCTTTCATCAGCCGCTTTGGCCCAACGCACCATCAATGAAGCCGACCGCATAACCCTGCATGGAAACGTGCACCCACAGGCTCGCGCGGAATTTGACCGCGGGTCCACGAATGCGGCCATGGCGATGAACAGAATGGTCCTGCTGCTCTCAGTGCGTCCGGACGCGCAGGCCGACTTGCAGCAGCTGCTGGCCGACCAGCAGAACCCCAAGTCACCGAGCTATCACAAGTGGCTCACCCCCGCAGACTTTGGATTGCGCTTTGGCCCCACAGACCAGGACATTGCCGATGCCAGCGGCTGGCTGAAGAAGTTTGGCTTCAGCATTGAAGAAGTTGGAAACGGACGCATGTGGATCAACTTCAGCGGCGACGTGCAGAAGGTGGAACGAGCGTTCCAAACTAATATCCGCAACTATGAAGTGGATGGCAAGATGAATTTTGCCAACGCCACCGATCCCAGCATTCCGCGAGCGCTGGCCGGACTGGTGCAAGGCGTGGTTTCCCTGCACAATTTCACCACGCATCCCAACAGCACGGTAAGCCAGCTGCCAACCGACTTTACCAACGCGGGTGGCGCGCATTTTCTTGCGCCGGGCGATTTCGCCACTATTTACAACGTGAAGCCGCTCTACAACGCGGTTCCGGCCATTGACGGAACGGGCCAGACAATCGCGATTGTCGGCCGCACCGATATCAACCTTACCGATGTCCAGTTCTTCCGCAGCTTCTTCGGCCTTCCCGCCAAAGATCCTGTCTTTATCCACAACGGTGCCGATCCCGGAGACCTTGGCGGTACTGAAGAAACGGAAGCCGATCTCGACGTGGAATGGTCGGGAGCAATCGCAAAGAATGCGACCATCGACTTCGTGATATCGCAGACCGGCGCGACTGACGGCGTGGCCCTCTCAGCGCAGTTCATCGTAAACACGAACCTCGCGAACATTATGAGCACCAGCTTTGGACTGTGCGAATTCACGCTGCAGGTATCCGGAAATAATTTCTGGAACACCTTGTGGACCCAGGCAGCAGCACAGGGAATCACGGCTTTTGTGTCCGCGGGAGATAGTGGCGCCGCAGCCTGCGATGCCTCAAATGCAGTGGCAGGCACAAGAGTCAACGTAAACGGTCTTGCTTCCACGCCGAACAATATCGCTGTCGGCGGCACCCAGTTCAATGAAGGAGCGGGCATTTTCTGGGCGGCGGCAAATAACGCCGACCAGTCATCCGCACTGAGCTACATCCCCGAGATCGCATGGAATGAAAGCGGCTCGGTAGCGGGCGGATCGGGCTTGTTCTCCACTGGCGGCGGCGTAAGCGCAGTGTATGCAAAACCCGCATTCCAGGTGGGACCGGGTGTTCCGCTGGACGGCCAGCGCGATATTCCTGACGTATCACTGAGTTCGGCAGGCCATGACGGGTACTTGATTGTTCAACAACACACCACAGGCACAACCGGACTGGCCGCAGTGGGCGGCACTTCAGCAGCTTCACCGTCCTTTGCCGGATTGATGGCGCTGGTGGTGCAGAAAACCGGAGCGGCGCAAGGTAACGCTAATCCGGTCTTCTACAGCATGGGACAGAACCAGTTTGGCGGCGGCATCGCCGTTTACCATGACACCACAAGCGGAAACAACACCGTACCGGGAATCGCCGGATTCAGCGCAGGCGTTGGCTATGATCCGGTGACCGGCTGGGGTTCAGTGGACGCCAGCAACCTGGTGAACTTCTGGAACAACAACGGCACGCCGGACTTCTCACTGGCTGCCACTCCTGCATCGCAATCCGCGAATCAGGGCAACACGGCCACTTATACCGTCACCGAATCGGTTTTTGATAACTATTCAAATACGGTGACATTCAGCGTAAGCGGACTGCCTGCCGGCGCAAGCTCAACGTTTACTCCTGCAACTTTGAGCGGAGCAGGAACTTCATCGCTGAGCATCACCACTTTGGCAAGCACACCGCTCGGCAGCTATCCGCTGACGATCACAGGCACGGACGGAGTTTTGACTCATACAGCTTCCGTCACACTGGTGATCACAAAGCCTGACTTTTCTCTGGCTGCGACCCCGGCTTCGCAAACAGTTGTGGTGGGCAACACAGCCAATTACGCGGCAACCGTGACCGCGCTGAATGGATATACAGGAACCGTAAGCTTCAGCGTAAGCGGGCTGCCCGCGGGCGCGTCGCCGACGTTTACTCCGACTTCAGTCACCGGATCCGGAAGCTCGGGCCTGGCGATTACAACCACCGCAGGCGCCACGCCGAGCGGCAGCTATCCACTGGTGATCACTGCGACTGACGGAGTGCTCACGCACAGTGCCAGCGTAACTCTGGTGGTGGTTAACTTCAGCATTTCAGCCACCCCGGCAAGCGTAACCGTTTCGCAGGGCACGTCAGCCACTTACACGGTTTCTCTCGCCACGGCAAGCGGCTATGTGGGCACGGTAAACTTCAGCGTAAGCGGCCTGCCGGCTTCAACCACGCCGGTGTTCAGTCCAACCAGCCTCACGGCGTCCGGTACGAGCACGCTCACAATTTCCACCTCAGGCACCAGCCCACTCACACCGCCGGGAACTTATCCGCTGACGATTTCCGCGAGTGACGGCGTCTCCACGCAGACCACCCATGTAACTCTGGTTGTAACTGCTCTCGGCGACTTCGGGATTTCAATTTCTCCGACATCGCAGACGGTCAATGCAGGTGAAAACGCAGGTTATGGAGTCACTATCAGCCCCTCCGGTGGATTCACCGGATCTGTGAACCTAAGCATCACCGGCTTGCCGGCTGGCGCTACTGCTACGTTTAGTCCGGCATCGTTGCAAGGCTCCGGTCTTTCCTCTCTGGCCATTGTTCAGGGAGCCAATACGCCAGCGGGGAGCTACACGCTTACCATCACAGCAAGCAGCGGTCCGCTGGTACACAGCGCCACCGCTACTCTGGTGATAGTGGCTGCTTCCGATTTCACCATCTCGGCTCCGCCGGCAATCTCAATAAAACGCAATTCCAGCGGATCTGAAACTGTGACGATCTCAGCAGTCAACGGATTTGCCGGGACAGTCAACCTGGCCGTTTCCGGTTTGCCTTCACTGGTAACAGCAGCATTTAAGCCGACCACCGTCAGCGGCAGCGGCACTTCAACGCTGACGTTTACCGTGGATCACCGTGCACAACAGGGGTCGACTCAAATAACTGTTACCGGATCGAGCGGTCTTTTGACCCACACAACAAGCGTCACGCTCAGCATTAACTAGTTATTTGCAATGGAAATGCCGCCGGGTGAAAACCTCGGCGGCATTTTTTTAATTTACCGAACCTCAATCGCAAGCCACAGCGCTGATCCCGGCGTCTCGAGAGCAAACAACAAGCCACCCAGCATTTTTGGGTGGCTTGTTGTTTCCTAGGATCTCAGCAGATTGTTGCCTATTTCGCGCTGAAATCTTTCTTGCGAATCAGCGCATGAACGCCCTTGGTCTTGTCTACGACCTGTGAGACTTCAAAGTCGGCAGCGGCGCTTAGATAGGCGAAGGCTGCCGCTCGATCCATGCCAAGTTTCTCTGATAGAAAGCGCACCGCTTCACGCGTGGCTTTCTTCATGGCTTCATTCAAATCAGGATCAAGGCCAATGGCAATCCAGTAATCGGGCGTTTCAGCAAACGGGCCAGTGAGCTTGCCGGTGCCGGGAATGGCGGGATCTCCAGCTTTGAGCACGGTGAAACGCAACGTTGTCCGCAAAGAGCCTTCAATGGCAGTGAGCGCCACTTCTCCGTTGCCCTGGGCAAAATGTGGATCGGCGATAAAGAACATTGCGCCGGGAACTTGCACGGGCAAATACAGCGTGGCTCCGGCGGTAAGGTTATGGATATCCAGATTGCCGCCGTAATCCCCGGGCGGAATGGAATTGGGCTTGCCGCTCACGTTGGGCGTGACGCCCATGGTCCCCATGAACGGCGCAACGGGAATATGCGCTTCTTTGCCTGCGCCGGCAGGAAGAATGCCGAACCATTTTCCCTGGATGAGCTTGATGGGGACGAACTTTGAAACATTGTTATACAGCTGAGGATTGGCTGCGCTAGCGCCCGCCTGCGGGCCGGAGTTTTCAGGGAATTCTTCCGGCAGCGCGCCTTTGCCGTGACGATTGCTGATTACGCCGTACGGCACGCGCGGAATCAGCGAAATCATTTCAACTTTTAACACGTCGCCGGGCTGCGCGTTATCAACGGCAACGGGCCCGATCACCACATGCGGGCCATCCTTGGCAAAATCATGCACCACGCTGGAAGCGGCAATGGCCTTCGCATCGTTCAGTACCTGATTAGCGGGCACACCGAAGCCGCCAAAGTACTTTGCGGGATCGCGGCCTTGATCTTCCAGAATGCCTTCGTGGGAAACCGTGTCAAAGGTCACGGTGGCGCCGGAAGTCACGGTGAGCACGGCTTTGGCCGCATTGTCCGGCAGGTAGCCCAGCGGATTGAATCCGGCGTGGCGGGAACATAAAAGTCTGATTTGAGTTTTACTGTTGCGCCTGGGACGGGTTTCTCCGCGAGCGGCTGGAGAATAGCGGTTTGCGCCGCCAGCGCTGAGGTAAAGGCAAATGCGAACAGCCAACGGGAATGCCGCAAAAAGTAGGTGAGCATATCGGCGGGAATTCTACTCCATGCTTGCGAGCCGAACACCATCGATTTTATGGCGAGGGATTTACCTCACTTCTCGTCCGCAAGCATTCCCAAGCTTTGAGAACCGCTCCAGCGATTATTACTGTCCTGAAGCTGGCGCAGCAATATCTACTTCTGCGAGCCATTTTCCGGACTTATCTTTTTTCCACACCGTGGTATAGCTGCCCGACATCGGCTGATTGCCCGCGCTGCCGGAGAATGTTCCGCGCGTATATCCCAGGTCTTTTGACACGTCGGCCGTGTCCACAGTCCAGTTCAGCTTGAAGTTTGGATCAGCCAGCATCTTTGACCAGAGGTCTTTTATCGCCTGCTTACCGTGGACCCACTTCCCATCATTTCCCGATACGTACGCATCGTCGGCGATGAAGCTCATGAACTGATCAACATTCTTAGAGCCGGCCGCCTTTGCCCAATCCTGGTCCGCTTTTTTGACATCATCGGCTGGATTGGCCGCCAGGGCCAGAAATGCTCCGAACACCACAAACAAAAATACCGCAATCAACTTGCGCATGGTTTACCTCCAGGCGGAGATTAAAACATAAATCGGTGGTTTGAGCGACGTTGCCGGGCACGAGCGCTGGTATAAATCGGAGTTCCCAATCCGGTTTCGGCTTGCCTGAAATCGCTGAATCCCGTACAGTTTTGCCGTCCGT
>DASXJO010000038.1:0-6766 GCA_036497385.1 Candidatus Angelobacter sp.
TGAAGGGTTCAAGTTCGTCGCCGGGACCGGCCCGGTTCGTGCCCTTATGTCGCTGCTTGGTCTGGTCAGCTTCACCGCCATGCCCTATGCGGTCCTTATGCCGCTCTTTGCCGACCAGATTCTCCATGGCGGCGCTCAGGCGCTGGGCTTGCTCATGGGCTGTTCCGGAGTCGGCGCACTGGGCGGCGCGGTTACTCTGGCCATGCGGAAGACCCTTAAAGGGCTGAGCTCCTGGGTGGCAATTTCATGCGCCGGGTTTGGCTTATCCCTGTTGTTGTTTTCGTTCTCACGCATGCTTTGGCTCTCCGCCGTGCTGCTGGTACCGGCTGGATTCTGCATGATGATCCAGATGGCTTCCTCCAACACCCTGATTCAAAGCATGGTCCCCGACCGCCTGCGCGGACGGGTGATGTCTGTTTATGCCATGACGTTTATGGGAATGGCCCCGCTGGGCGCTCTGCTTGCCGGCAGTTTGGCCCATAAACTTGGTGCGCCGATGACCGTCGGAATCGGGGGAGTGGTGGCAATTATGGGAGCTGCCGTCTTCGGATCCAAGCTGCCTGTGATCCGCTCTGCGGCACGGGAAATGATTGTGGCCCAGCAGATGGTCGGCGGCGACCCCCCGCAGGAGATGACCGGAAGAGTGTTTAGCAAGAATGGAGACGATGCGACTCTATCTAATCCGGAAGCACAGCCGGCCTCGTTCGACGTCAGATAATCAATGCTTTAGGCATTCACTTTCTTCAGCAACGCAATCTGCCCCGAATGATAAACCGCGTGCTGCGTCATGCTCTGGAAGAGTCTGTAGAAGTTGTAGGTCCTGCCGGGAACTGTGTCTTCCAGCCGCTCATCGCTGAAGCTCTTGATGGCCTCAACAAACTTACGACTGCTTTCAAAAAATGACTGCAACGTGTCTTTCCACGCTTGCTCACCAGTTCCGGTCACCGGAGGCCAGTCTAATTCTTTAGGCATTGCGGGCCACGGTGGAATAGGAGTTCCCTGCACTGCACCCGTAGCCAGTTTGCACCACGCTTCCACGTGCAACACCAGTTCCCAGATGGAATGAGCGTTCGGAATGGGATGCGCTAGCGCCTGCTCGGCGGTGACGCCATTGAGAATCTCACGAACTGAATCTCCGTACCATGCTTCTCCGTTGATCGTTGACGCTAACTGGTAAGCGATGCGATTGCATTCAGTATTCATGGGAACAATAAACCACGAAGGACACGCAGGATTTTGTCTGAAATCTCGAGCGTAGCGAGAGATCGCTATTCCACAATGGCTTTCAAAATTGCCTCAGCGACGTTGTCGAAATAGCGATCCCTCAACCGCAACAAACGCGGGTTCGGGATTGCAGAAAAAGGATTCTCCGTGCCTCCGTGTCTCCGTGGTGAGATTTGGGGTTTAAGCCCTTACGTACTTCCCGGCATCAATCAATCGCGCGGCAATCTGCTGCGTCAGCGCGATCACATTGAACGGCTCATGCTTAAACAGCCGCCGCAGGATCACCATCTGCGTCCGCAGCAGGTCGCCCTCTGAAACCGCGGCTACAACTTTCTTTGCCGCTGCTTCAAGCTTGTCCATGGAGTTGGTTAGACTCACCTGGGCCATGGCAACGGCCAGAGCTGTCTTTGCTTCACCCTGCCGCTCAATCAGCTTCTGGGTGCGCAGCACCACGGAATCCATGGCGAAGACTTCAATCACCATGTCCGCAATGGCGGAAAGGATTTCCTGCTGCTGCTCAATCGCGGCCATATATTTCTGCACTGCCGCTCCAGCCAGCATCAGCGTGGCTTTTTTGGCGTTGCTCACCAGCGTGCGCTCGGATGCCAAGGAGCCTTCCAGAGGCTCCGCCGAACTCGGCCCGGACATGATTTCGTCCGTCAGCTTCTTGATCGCCGGCATGAGCGGCAGCTGGCCCTTCATCGCGCGCTTCAGCAGCCATCCTGTAATAATCATGCGATTGATTTCGTTGGTGCCTTCAAAAATGCGATTCACGCGCGAGTCGCGATAGGCTCGCTCTGCCGGATACTCTTCCACAAAACCGTAGCCGCCATAAATCTGCACGGTTTCATCCACAACGTAATCCAGCATTTCCGAGCCAAATACTTTCAGGATGGAACACTCGACCGCGTATTCTTCAATACCCTTCGCCGTTTCCTTATAAACATCCGGCGAGTTCTTGTCGATCTCTGACATCGCCGAGTCGATCATGCCTACGGTGCGGTATGACATGCACTCGCCGGTATAAATGCCGGCTGCCATGTTGGCCAGTTTTTCCTGGATGATGCCGAAATCGGCCAGCGTCTTGCCGAATGCTTTGCGCTGCTTGGCATAGCCGATGGAATTATTCAGGGCGTTGCGAGCGCCGCCAATAACGCCGGCGCCTAGCTTGTAACGCCCGATGTTCAGCGTGTTGAAAGCGATCACATGGCCTTTGCCGATTTCACCCAGAAGGTTTTCTTTGGGCACGCGGCAGTCATTCAGGATGATCGGCGTAGTCGACGAGCCGCGGATGCCCATCTTCTTTTCTTCCGCGCCGGACTGGAATCCCGGAAAGCCGCGCTCCACAATGAACGCGCTGAACTTTTCCCCATCAACCTTGGCAAAGATGATCACCACATCGGCAAAGCCGCCGTTGGTGATCCACATCTTCTCGCCATTCAGGATCCACTCTTTTCCGTCGGGCGACAGCACAGCTTTGGTGCGCGCGTTCATCGCGTCGGAAGCCGACGTCGACTCGGACAATGCATACGCGGCAATCAGTTCGCCTGTCGCCAGCTTAGGCAGATACTTTGCTTTTTGCTCCGGCGTGCCGAAATAAACGATTGGCAGCGTGCCAATGCCGGTGTGTCCGCCAAACGCCACGCTAAAGCTGCCGGAGACGGAAAGATGCTCGGCGATGATGGCCGACGAAATCTTGTCCATGTCCGAGCCGCCGTACTGCTCCGGGATGTCCACGTTGGCGATGCCGATTTCGCACGCCTTCTGAATCAGCCCGCGCGTCACCGCGAATTCCTTATGCTCAATCTTGTCCGCGTTGGGCAGAATCTCATTGCGGGCAAAATCCTGCGTCGTCTGCGCAATCTGCTGGTGCTCTTCGCTCAGGTCTTCCAGGGTAAAAACCTGGTCAGTTGCGTGCTCGTCGATGAGAAAACTTCCGCCCGCCAATTTGATTTTGTTTGGGACTGTTGCTGTAGCCATGATCTCTCCTCAGAACTTCTCACCACGGAGGCACTGAGACACGGAGAAGAACAAAATTCCTGTTTTCATTTTCTCCGTGCCTCCGTGTCTCCGTGGTGAATGTTATTTAATCCAGGTTCTCGAAAATCCCCGCCGCACCCATGCCGCCACCCACGCACATGGTCACGATTCCATATTTCCCATTGCGCCGCTTCAGTTCACGCAGAATCGTCGCCGTCAGCTTCGCTCCGGTGCATCCCAACGGATGCCCCAACGCCACCGCTCCGCCATTGGGATTGATCTTGCTCGGATCAAGCCCAGCTTCCTTGATTACCGAAAGCGCCTGCGCTGCAAACGCCTCGTTCAATTCAAACACGTCGATATCTTCCAGCTTCAGCCCCGCCATCTTCAGCACTTTGGGAATCGCGTACACCGGTCCCAGTCCCATTTCTTCTGGCAGATAGCCTGCCGTGGCAAACGCCACCAACCGCGCCATTGGTTTGATGCCGAGCTGCCGGGCCTTGTCACTGCTCATTACCACGGTCGCCGCTGCGCCGTCCGAAGTTTGCGACGAATTCCCCGCCGTAACGGTTCCTTTAGCATGGAAAGCCGGCTTTAACGCCGCCAGCGCTTCCATGGAGGTTTCTGCCCTCGGGCCTTCATCGACCTTGAATACGATCTCCATACGTTTTGGCTTGGAGCCGTTCGGAGTAGTAAAGCTCACCGGCACCGGCACAATTTCATCTTCGAACCTGCCCGCCTGAATTGCCGCAAGCGCCTTCTTGTGGCTGTTCAGGGAAAACTCATCGGCCTGCTCCCGGGTGATGCCGAAGCGTTTGGCCAGCCGCTCCGCCGTCAAGCCCATCGAAAGATAAGTGTCGGGAGAATGGTCCATCAGCCAGGGATTGATCGAGACCTTGTTCCCGCCCATGGGAATCATGCTCATCGATTCAGTCCCGCCCCCGATGGCAACTTCCGCGCGGCCCGCCGCCACCGAATCAACCGCAAGCGAGATCGCCTGCAAGCCCGACGAGCAAAAGCGATTGATGGTCATGGCCGAAACTTCCACCGGCAAGCCCGCGCGCAACGACGCAATACGGGCAACGTTCATGCCCTGCTCGGCTTCCGGCGTAGCGCACCCAATGATCACGTCTTCTATTTCTTTTTTATCGAGCTGCGGGATCCGGTCGAGCGCACCCTTGATGGCGACCGCGGCCAGATCGTCCGGGCGCGTAGCGCGTAACGTGCCTTTGCCTGATTTTCCGACCGCGGTACGAACTGAACTTGCTATTACGACTTCACGCATGCTAGCTCCTCACTGATTTCTCAGTGTATGTAAAACTCATAATTAGGTATCCCATTCAGGCCAAGCAATCCCTGAGCTACTCCCATCAGGGCCATGGTTTTCGCTGCGGATCGCTGTTTCCGCGCCCAGGCGAGCGCCGCATCGCTCTTGCCCGCGGCAGCCATCTCCCCGGTCAGCGTCTGTAAGCTTCGTTTGACAGTGTCCGAAAGGAACGGCTCTTGTTCAGCCCTCCCATGTAGAAGCGTCGCCAGCCCCTCAATGGCTCCTTCAAAATCGCCTATACGTCCTTTGGCATATGTGAGCGGCAGCAGCGTTGTGTTCAGGGTGTCCTTGATGCCAAATCGCTGGAAGGCCGAAAGGGTTTTAAGCGCACCTGGACCCTCGCCTCGGTTTACCTGGGCCACGGCGATCCGCTCCATCGTGCTCTGAAATAAGCTCTGGTCCAGATGAAATTCAACCGCTTGCTCCCTGGACACCGGCTGCTGCAGGATCATCGACGCGGTTTGCGAAGCTTCCTGGTCCATTCCAGCTTCCGCCTGAAACACGGCCAGAGTGCTTAAAGCTTCAAGTTGGTACTCCGTACCCTTGCTCATCGGGGCAATGACGGTTTTCGCGCGATCGAATTCCTGCATCTTGGCCAGCATTCCCACGTAAAGTTGCCGCACAATGTCTCCATCGGTTGAAGAGGAGAGATTGGCGGCAAGCTCCTGGGTTTTGTTCAGAAGTTGCTTCGCGGTTTCAGGATCGCCCTTTCCTTTTTTGGATGCTGCCATATCAACTAGGAAAAATATCCGGGCGCTTGGATTTTTGATTTTCTGCGCCTCGCCCAGAATGCCCCCCGCATCCTTGTTTCTTGCAGTCGCAGCGGCATGAGAGAGTTCCATATCGTTGTCGCGCGCTCTTTGCGGATCCAGCCTCGCGCCTTCTTTCCAAAGACTGTCCGCGGTCGAATCATCGCCTGCTTCTCGGTACGCTCGAGAGAGCAGGCCCAAAGCTTCTCCTTTCACATCGGGAGAGGAAATTTTCTGCGCGATCTCCAGGGCGCGCTTCCTGTCTCCTGCAACGGTAAGCTGTTCCGCAATGCAATAGAGTAGGGTTGGTTTGGAATCCGCGTTGAGCCGGGCGGCAAGGCCCAGAGCCGAATCGAGTTTGCCTTGTTCAGTAAGACGTTTGCCCGCGGTACAGACCGCCTCAGTGGTGAAAGGATAGCCAAGATTTATGGTGGCCATCATACCTTCAATATCGCCGGCTTCAGCCTGCAGCGTGGCGATCTGGCCAAAAACCTCTTTCTGCGAATAATCAGGTAATTTGGCGGTCTCCTGGCTGGCCTCAGCCAATACCTGCCGGGCCAAGCTGCGATCTTCGTCGCTGGGCTTCCGCCCTTCCACGCGGCCGGATGCAATCATGGCGGTCAACAGTAATGAACCGGTAATGACGTGTCCTAAGTGCATGATGATTCCTCTTCCCGTACCGTGCTGATGTTTCCTTATCATTGCGGCGTCGGAGTCGGTGTTGCCGTTGTCACTGGCGTCGCGCTCGGCACGATTGCCGGCGTTGCATTCACGTTGGGCGTCGGTTGCGGCGTTGCGCTCGCCGACGGCACTTCCGCCGGTGGAGGCGTAATCGATGCAGCTGGCGTCGGCGTGGGGCTCGATTTCGCCTGCATGTTCATCGCGTTTTTGTCCACCAGCTTGCCGTCCGGGCCAAACACAATCTTGACCCCGCTATTCTGGCTCTCATTCGCTACGTCCTGCGGCACTGCCACTGCATACATCCACGTCGATCCCACAAACTTATCGCCTTGCTTGCTCACATCGCACCGCGCGTAGTCCGGAGCGCCCAGAATGATCTCAACCTCTGATTCGCTCATGCCCGCGCGCAACGTATCGTACTGATGCATCCAGCGCTCCAGCGAAAGGTCACTCGTGTACGGAACCCTGATACTGGTACGAAACTGGTCGTAGGTTCGGTACTTCGAATTTCGCGCCACGCAACGCTGCTGCTCTTCCTTGGCCGCTTTCACGTTCTTTTGAAAGCGCGCGTTCTCTTTTTGCAGGAACTCATAGCCCACCACCATGAGCCATGCTCCCAGCAACACCACCACGCCTAAGATAACGAGTCCGCGTTTTTTCACTAATTCCTCAGCGGCTTGCCGGTCTTCAGCGTGAACTGTATGCGTTCCTGCGTCTTCTTCTCACCGCAGAGTGACTTAAATCCTTCGCGCTCCAGATCCAGGATGTACTGCTCGCTCACCGGCGTTCCCGGCGTTACGTTGCC
>DASXJO010000039.1:0-3810 GCA_036497385.1 Candidatus Angelobacter sp.
CAGAAGGCCACGGCTTGCACGAACAGATCCGCAAGAAATGCGACTTTCTGGTCAAGATTCCCATGGCGGGAAAAGTGCCGTCGCTTAATGTGTCTGTTGCTGCGGCAATCGTGATGTATGAAGTGGCGCGGCAGCGGCGCAAGTGATCTGCTACCATTCTGAGCTAATCCAAAGAAGCCTGACAACGAAGTCGAATGACCTGTGTGCTTGCAGGACAGTGAAACCATCCGTTGTCCTGACAAATATACTTACTTCTTCTCCCGCTTCCTCGCCTTAAGCACTATGGCCAAATTGCCATTGCGAGTATTCGTAAAGCGCAGCTTGATTCGTCCTTCTTCATCCAGCGTGATCACCGCAGGCGTGTTCAATTCAGTCAGCATCCATCCCGCTGGAAGCGTCACGTAGTTCAGCGGACGCCCCAATGTCCGTGTCCAGGTTAGCTCTCCATCTTTCACGACATAGCCAACCGGATCGGTATATGTTTCCTGCACGCGCACGCGCGTTGACTGGCCTTCGTCTACAGGATGTTCAAGGTCTCCCTGCACGGCTACGGAATCCGGATCTACTGGCTCAGGATAATAGCCGAGCGCGTTTACGTCTTTGCCTGCGACGGTCGAGGTCTTCAGTGGCTTGCCTGTATCCAGATCAATCATCTTTGCGTCCGGCGCCACAACGCTTCCCTTGCGTACAAAGCTGTGCACAGACTTCTGCCCAACTCGGGTGACGGTGAAGTCGTGTGAAATGCGGAATTGATGTGTGGAAGGCTCAAGCAGCCAATAACTGATTTCGCGGTCCTGCTCGGCGCGATGAAAAGATTCATCCTGCGCCAGCATCGCGCCTGCCGATAATAGAAGACACGCTAAAACGATCTTCTTCATGGCAGCCTCCGCGCAACAATCTTTATCGGAAGCTGATCGTCGCGATCATTGAGGAAGCTGACGCGGACTCTCCCATCCGCATCGGTGGAGACAATTCCGGGCGACGCGCACTCCACCAGTTCCCAGCCTTTAGGCAGCAACACCACATTGCGCTTGATGCCAAGTGGGCGCGTAAACACCAGCTTGCCGTCGGTAATCGTGTAAGAAGGCGCATCCGTGTAAGTCTTGAAGATGCGGATACGCGTTTCTCCGCCTTTGGGCACCGGTCCCGGCAAATGGACTTTGATGAATTCCGCTTTGTCGGAAGTGTCCGCAGGAACAAGTCCAGTCGCTTTAGCGTCTTTGCCGTTCACGGTTTCAAACTTCAATTCCTTGCCGCTGCTGCGCTCAATCACGCGCTCTTTCGTCGCCACGGAGCCGGGGCGAATGGGATTGAAGAAGAACTGCGCGCCTTCGCGTGTGGCCGTAACGTCATAGGTAATGGCGAACTGATGTGTTTCCGGCGGTTGCAATTCGTACAATGTGAACTCATCGGCACCAACAAGCGGCACACTGAACAGGCAGAGCATCAACACGATCTTTGGCAGCATAGCGGGCGGAGTTTATCACATCAGCCGCCGCAAGTAACATTGCACCATCGCATATTGCAATACCGGAGCAGGCGCGAACTAAGCAGCCGTTATTACAAATCTGCAATGTCATCCTTCTGCATATAATTGGAGACGAATGGCTCCTAACAGAATTTGGCAAGCAACAAGGTGCGTTTGCATCATGCTTTGCCTTGCCGCCGCGCTTCGCGCCGAGCCAATTAAGCAACTCAAGCCCACGGGATACGTGAATGATTTCGCCGGCGTGCTTGACGCCTCATCCTCGGAATCAATCCGCAATATCTGCCGGCAGATTGATCAAAAAGCCAAAGCTCAAATCGCAATCGTTACCATCCACTCGCTGGACGGCGCTGACATTGAAGGCTACGCTTCTGATCTCTATAAGGCCTGGGGAATCGGGCCAAAATCCAGCAATCGCGGGGTTTTGATCCTGCTTGCCATTAATGATCGGCAACGCCGCATTGAGGTGGGCTATGGGTTGGAGCCTATCCTGCCCGATGGAAAAGTAGGTGGCTTTGGTCGGGAGGCCGTTCCTCTCCTTAGGCAGAATCAATACGGCCCTGCTGTTCTGTTAATGACACAACGCGTAGCTGCTGTCATTGCGACGGATGCCGGTATTCAGCTTGAGAACGTCAAAGTACCAGCGCCTCCACCTGAAGAACAGCCCACCAATATTCCTGTAGGTGCAGTTGTGCTGGGCGGTCTTTTTATCGTGCTGATCGTTGGATTTGTCCTGCGAGCAATCATTAAGTCTGTGACTCGCGGGGGCGGTCCGAGAAGCGGTGGGGGCAGTGGCTTGTCGAATCTTCTCATGCTGATGTTGCTTTCCAACAGCGGCAGGGGCGGAGGCTGGAGGAGCGGGAGTTCGTGGGGCGGTGGTTCCAGTTGGGGCGGTGGTGGCGGATTTGGCGGCGGAGGCGGTTTTGGTGGTTTTGGCGGTGGCAGTTCTGGAGGAGGTGGCGCAAGTGGCAGCTGGTAGCCGCGAAACGCCTATAACTTTTATGGAAGCAGAAAAACAGATCACGGAATTTGTGAACAGCCTTAAACAGGCAGCGGGCGCCAACCTGGAATGCGTGGCGCTGTTTGGCTCAGCGGCATCGGGAGAATTCCACGCCGATTATTCTGATATCAATATCCTTTGCGTGCTGCGTGAGCTCCCCGCTCCGGTGCTGGCAGCGCTCTCGCCGGTCATCCTCGGCTGGACCCAGAAAAAGTTCGCTGCACCGCTGATATTCTCGCTTGCTGAGTTAACGCAATCCACCGACGTGTTTGCCATAGAGATGCTTGATATCCGCCAGCGCCATCGTATCCTCTACGGCCAGGATATTTTCGCAAGCATGATCGTCCCCATGGACCGTCATCGCGTGCAACTGGAGCACGAGCTGCGCACCAAACTGCTTACGTTGCGGCAAAGCTATGTTCTGTCTGCGGGCGACGACAAGCGCGTTCGTCGTTTGATGCTGGATTCCGTTTCCGCATTCGGCACCTTGTTCCGGCATACGATCATTGCCATGGGAGAACAACCTGCGCAGCACAAGGCGGACAACATTCGAAAACTGGCAGAGCGGACTGGATTCGATCCCGGCATTTTTCTCAAGCTGCTTCAGGTGCGCGAGCACAAGGCCAATGAAAGTGAGATTCCGGCTGCTTCCGCGTTTGCACAATATCTGCATGGAATAAACACAGTGGTTCAGGCAGTCGATGCGCTGTGATTAAAGGGTCGTAAAGGCTCGAAATGGATAAACGGAGGAGAAGATGAAGGGTTGGATTGCAATAGGAATTATCGTATTGCTGCTGATTGTGGGATTCAGCAGTTATGTAGGCGCCAGGAACCAGATGGTCACAAAGAATGAGACGGTAAAAGCGGCATGGTCACAGGTGGATATCGTGCTGCAACGCCGGGCTGACCTGATTCCCAACCTGGTTGAAACGGTAAAGGGCTTTGCTTTGCAGGAGCAGACCGTCTTTGGCGACATCGCCAAAGCACGTTCACGTTTGCTTTCCGCCAATACTCCCGCTGATAAAATTGCCGCCAACCAGCAGCTTGATGGCGCACTCGGTCGTCTTCTGGTGGTCGTGGAAAACTATCCCCAGTTGAAGTCCAATGAAAACTTTCTGCGCCTACAGGACGAATTGGCTGGAACTGAGAACCGGATAGCCGTCGAACGCAAGCGTTACAATGACGCCTTGCAGGATTACAACACCTTCATCGGCCTGTTTCCGAACAGCTTTTGGGCCGGCATGGCTGGATTCAAGCGCAATGACGCGTACTTTGCCGCCAGTGAAGGTTCCAGGACCGCGCCGAAAGTTGATTTCTCCGGCGT
>DASXJO010000040.1:0-7623 GCA_036497385.1 Candidatus Angelobacter sp.
GATGGAGTTGGCGTAAGGCGAGCAGTACCAGCGGTCGCGCACGGCCGGAGACATCTTGTCAGGGTCTTTACGGGCGAACGCGTCTTCCGGCTTGGTGAGCGCGCTGACAGTCACGCGGCGCACGGCGTTGGGCTGATGAAGGATGGATTGGGCAACGTGCAGTGGAGCAACGATGGCCTGGTCTTCGTCGCCACCGGAATTCAGGATGCCACTGATGCGCAGCTTGCGGCCGCCGATCTCAATCTGATCGCCAATGTTGAGCCCGGCTTGTTGTGCCAGCTTGCCTCCAGCCAGAACGTCCGGCGGGAGCTGCTCTGGGAAGTCGCCATAATCCTGCGGCCACGCGCCTTCCACCTTCCACCAGGGATTAACGCTGCGGACGCCAGTAGTGAACTGCTCTTTGCCATAGTGAAGCGGTTGAGCGAAGTAAGTGCCAATCAGTTCGGCAGGGAACTCGCCGTTGCGCGTTTGGATCTTTTGGCGGTCAGACAAGAATGGCGCATAGCCTTTGATGTTGTGTCCCCAGAAGATGCCCTTGATCTTGACGAGGTCTTGCTCGTTGATGAAAGCGCCTTCAGTGGCCGGCTTCAGATTGACGCCGCCAATGTTTACGTCGAGCGTGTCTTCAATGGGTGTTACGACGAGATTAGCGCCGAGGCTGCGCAGCTCCTGATTGATCTTGTCACCAATGTCATTGCCGACGGCGATCATGGCCGTGGCGATGCTCATGCCCAGCGCAATAGCAAGAAGGGCCACGCTCTTGCGCCGCTTTTGCCGCCGGAATGATTCAAACAATAATCGCAGGAACATTTACTTTGAGAATTGCCCAACCTGCTGGGCCAGGTCAGTGATGGAAATCACAACGGAGTCGCCATCCTGAGTTGATTGCAAAGGAATGGGATTGCAGCCGCCGGACTGTCCCACGCTTTGCGGGTTAATGGGCGCAGCGCAGTTTTTGCAGATAAGGCCGGTCGCGCCCTTATAAAAGCCGATGCCGCCGCAGATCTGGCAGGCGTCAAAGACAGAAGCAATTTTGTTATCGGGCTTGCGATACAGCAGGAAGCGCACCCGCGTGCCGTTGACGGTGGCGGCGTAGCGCTGCAACTCGCCCTGCGGAATATCCTTGCTGGGAATGACCGCTTTACCGTTGGTGAATGTGATTTCCGTGGCTTGCGATAACGCCGGCGGGGCCTCCGCGTAAATCACTTCGGCGGTGATGGTGGTTATAAAGATGAAGGCCGTGACGCAGACCAGCACGGCCCATAGACGCTCGCGCTTGGCTGTCCACTGCAGCTTGCGTTCTTCTGCTTTGGTGGCGGCGACCGCGACTTGCGGCTGGCGCCGGCGATATTCCAGCAGCACCATCATGGCTACCAGCGCCAACATGGTGAGAGGGAAGAAGTAGTCATTGCGGGCGATGGGGCCAATCAGCGCCATCTCACGCTTGCTGGACCAGATAACGCCGGATTCGGACAGCTCATGCAAGCCGGAGATAATCAGCTGCGCGGCGACAAAGAACAGAATCACCGTGGTGACTTTGAAAAACTTGCGCAGGTCAATGCGCACGCTGCCCTTGACGAACATCACGCCAAAGACCACAGCCAGGGCCACTCCGAGGAGAGTCCCCAGAAAGCTCATGAGTTCCGTGGAGTTCAGCGAAACGCCGGCCAGAATGGCCACGGTCTCTATCCCTTCACGGAAGACCATGAGGAAGACAAAAGCGAACAGTCCCCATTTGGAACCGGCGCCGGCCAGGGAACCGACCCTGTTTTCAATTTCGCCCTTGAGCTTGCGGGCGGCGCGCATCATGAAAATGACCATGCTGACCACGAAAACGGCGGCCACCAGCATGACCCAGCCTTCAACTTTATCCTGGTTGATGGGAGCGTAAGAAAGCGCGACGGCCCCGGCGATGCTGCCAAACAGGGCCGCGACCAGCGCATAATACACGGTGCGGCGCAGGTCAGGGCGGCCTATCTTGGATAGGTAAACCAGCGTGATGCCCACGATTAACGCGGCTTCCACGCCTTCACGCAATGTGACCACCAGGGCGGAGAACATAGGATTAAGGTTTAATTATGAAAATGAAATTCAATTTCATTTTCAATTGGAATTGTACCGAGCGGGTAGAGGGCAGTCAACAAATTGAAATACAGAGGTTCCGAAATGGGAAATTATTTGGCGTCGGCCCAAAAAATAGGCTTCCGTGGGGCGGCACAAATTCCTGCCATAAAATCACAGGATGATCAATTCGTCACCGTCATCATTGAAAAGTGGGTCGCATGATGCATATCAATGGCTGACAACCAGTGCGCATGACTTAGATAGCTTCCTGACGCTCTGCCCGGCTCCTGTGCTCGGAAAGTACGTGGCTGTCACCTCTTTCGACAGTGGTTCACTATCTCTAAGCGATGGGGAAAAAGCCGCAGGCTGGGGAAGTCGTGAATGCATCGCATACAGCCCTCTCATTCTGTCCGTCGCTACATTGCCCGAGCGCGGAGGCTTTGATGAGTGGTATGTTTTCGGGACCCCAGTAGACTTGGGCGCGAAGGGCCGAGGCAATGTGTTTGAGTCTCCATTGATTGCTGGACAAATCGAAGTATTTGTGAACTTCGGTGAACGCTTCGACCTTAACCAACCAAACGATCTGGTCCCTCTGTTTTGGCACCAACTCAAATGGGTTCAACCCGAGTCATATATAGCTGATACCCATCATTTACTGACATTCGTAAGCAACAACAGGAATATTTTTGAGAGCGTCCGCCAAGCATTCACTGAATCGCATTCCTGATTGTGATCTTCTCGGAAGTGCACTGGTCGATAAATAATAGCCAAGGCCAGAAAAAACTTTCCTGAAGGTACCACGCTGCATCTTGTCGATTTCAAGCCAGTGGTCCTCATAGGCGTCTCCTTCCAGGATGATCTCTAACTCGCCGTCGCCGTCCACGTCTGCTGTGCCCATGGGAAACCACGTGGTAACGATGGGCTTATCAGCGTCTGCTTTCTGGAATCGCACTTTTCGCAGCGTTTGAACGCGGCCACCCGGACCAACAACCACAATGACCTGGCAGAGCGCTAGATGGCCGCCATTTGCCTGGCCATAGTCCGCGGCGGCGAGTGACCATTTTGCGGACGGCGGCTGCCAGACGGTAAAGTAGATGTCCTTCTCCGCCTTAGCAGGCAAGCCGAGCCGCCGCATCTCCCGGAGCAAAATACTTCTAACTGCCGCCGATGGCTCACTGCGCTGCCGGCATTTTGGCCTTCCATTTGTTACGTTCGTTTCGCAATCGAAAGCTGCCAGCACGTTCACGCCGGTTAGCAGTTGTTTGGAATATCGAGTATCACAGCCATTCTTGGGGCCATTCCCGAACGGTGAAGCGCCGCAAAAATGAGCCTTCAAGAAAGACTCAATCTTTTGGCAGGCAGCGCTGGTGCAGGCCGGCCGGTGTGGGTCGTTCTGGCGTTGCCCATTCAGTTGTGGCGCAACAATGCACAGCAATAGCACTACGGCTGCAAGAAGAGGTTTTTCAAACTTGAAGGCCAGCAATTTTGCTCTCCCTCTGCATATCGATACTATGCCTCCCAGACCTCCTTTGGTACGTATCCGTCGAAGCCACACATCCCAGTCCTTCCGTTTCAGCGTCTTACCTACGTGACTCAAAGCGCGAAAATCACCATTTGCCGATCAGCCCGTGAGATGCTGCGGATTCGTCTGCTGTGGGAGGAACTCTGCCGTGACGACCGGTACACAATATTTCAGGACTTTGAGTGGAACCTGCTGGCGGCGGAGCGGTTTGCCGAAAGGGAAGAGCCTCATGTAATCTGCGCGGAGTCTGAGCGCGGCGTGGCGATTGTTCCAGCGGCGCTGCGGCGGAGCGACGGGACGATAAGGCTGCTGGGAGAAGAGCTGTTTGACTATCGGACGTTTCTGCATCGGGAAGACGACGAGGTTTTGCGGGCAGCGCTGGCAGCGCTCTGTGAGCTTGGGCGTCCGCTGGAAATCGTGGCCGTGCGGGAAGCTGACCGAAACGTTGTGACTGAGGAACTGGAGATGCTGCCTTTTGCGGCCGCGCCGGGTGTGAGTTGCCGCCAAGTCTCGGCGGAAGAGTTTGCCGCAGGGCATAGCAGGCTGGCACGCAATCTGCGAAGAATGGAAAGGCTGGGCTTCCAGTTGCGGCGCCATGACGGCGCGAATCAGAAGCTTTTGCGCTCAATTTACGCCGCCAAGGCGGAGCAGAGTGAATCAAGCTTGTTTCACGATTCTACCCGCATTGAATTTTTAGTGAGCGCGGCCGCGAAGATGCCGCATGTGTTTGAAATCTTTACGCTGGAAAACAGCGAGACGATGGCCGCGGCAGTGGTGACGCTGCGCGATGGAGGATGGCGGCGGTTTTATACGGGATGGTTTGCGGCAGAGTATCAGAAACATTCTCCGGCGCTGGCGTTGATTTTTGAGGTCACTCGCCAGTCTCTTGCGCAAGGTCTGGATTGCGATTACATGACTGGCGAGCAGCCATACAAGATGAGGCTGGCGACGAATTCAGTGCCGTTGCATCGTGCGAGCGCGAGCTCGGAGGCGCTATCAGCATTTGGAGCAATTAGAGAGTTGCCGATGGTGGTGTGACCTGCTGGAACAGGCGTTTTAGGTTGCCTGTTCCAGCTTGTTTGTACTAAGCGCGTTCTCTAGGCGTCGCTCAGGCGTCGGAAAACTGGACCGTCCTGGAGTCGCGCCGCAGCCGCGCTGATAAAGTAGCAGCCGAGCAGAAGGGCATCCAGCGCAGGCAAGAGCTCCCGGGCGGCACAGGACTTTACGACGTAACCCTGAGCGCCGGTAAGGAGCGCATCGCGCACGGTTTCCTGCTCAGTGTGCTCCGTGAGAAACAGTATGTGCATGGTTGGCGCCAGTTCCAGGATCCGGCGGGCCACCTGAATCCCGTTCATATCAGGCAGACCAATATCAAGAACGACAACATCCGGCTTGAGCTCGGCCACCTTTTGGATGGCAGTTAATCCATCCTGCGCCTCGCCCACGATGTTGACTCTTGGTTGCATTGCAAGAGCTGTAGAGACGAACCGGATCCAGGGCGCATAATCGTCTACGACGAGGACCCGAATAATTGAAGAAAGCAAGTAACCTCCTAAACAGACCCGAAGCCGGCGCGATTGACGCGGGATATGGGCCTGATCAAGGTTCGCAGTTATGGAGAATGGCGTCGTTGCGCGGAAGCAAGCCGGCGATTGCTTTAGAGCAATCAATCGCCGCGTGGCGGATTTTCAGGGGTTCCAACAGCTAAAGTGGCAGAGAAGCCGGTCGCGCAGCTGCTAGTCGGATGGCGGCGCCAGTCTAGGCGGCAAGAATAAGTTTTTCCGGAGAGCGCAGCAGAATCTTGCCACGGGTCTTAACCAGAGCACCTTGTTTTTGCCAGTGGCTGATCAGGCGACTGGCAGTGAAATGAGTAACGTTGGCCGCCTGCGCCAACTCTTCATTCGTCACGTCCAGTTCCATGCCTCTGGGAACCTTGCGCCCAATACCCTGAGCCAGATTGACCAGGATGGCGGCGAGCCGTTGCGGCGCTGTGTGGCAGGTGAGTGCCACGTGGGTGGCAACATAAAAGACGAGGAACTCTGCAGCCATGTTCAGTGCGTTATCCAATAATCTCGGGTAGCGTATGGCCAGCCGGCGAAGGACCGGCCTGTCCCAAACCAGTAGGGTGCAGTCTTTCACCGTCTCAGTACTCACGATGTAGTCGGAAGGCACGCTCTGCAAAGCGGCGCCGCCAATTACTTCTCCCACGGGGAACCACATAAGGACGATCTTGTTGCCCTCGGGAGTGAGGAAAAAAAATCGAGCTCTGCCGCTGACAAGCAGAAACAACGAGTTGGCAGGCGTGCCCTGAGATGCCAGAACTGTGCCGGCGAGGAACCGGCATTCCCGGGCGGCAGCCAGTATTTCATCCAGCTCATGCGGGGCGAGCCCATTAAGAAAAGGCGATTTGACCCGCTGCCGTAAGACGGCGAGTTGTGGGCCGGTCATTACGAACTCCACGTCCATATTCATTATGGGGATGCAGCCCCGGCTGAACACCTGCGCACTTTTACAGCCTTACCAAGCTTTGCTAGTCCAGAGTGCCCAGGCGTTTCAAAAATTCTTGGGCTTCTTTGAATTGCGGAAAGAGTTTCTCTTCTTCCCGAAAGGCAGCAGGATGCACCAGGCGACGGCTGCCGCGGAGTTTGACGGGATGCCGCAGGTGCAGCATCTCGTGATAGACGAGATATTCAATGGCAAAGAGCGGGACGCGCGCGGAATCGAAAACGCGGCTGACGACGATTGTGTTGTGCGCCGGATCGTAATGGCCGAGGCTTCGCAGTGACTTGTTGCCGCTCCAAGTCATTTGCGGCCGAGCCATCAGACCATGAAAGAAGCGAAGATTCAGATCGTCAAAAATCTGATCGAGATCATAATGCTTGCCTTGAGGGCCCTCAATCCGCTTGCGCCCGCGCAGCTGCCGGATGAGTTGGGATTTCTGCGCCATGGCTTGGCTGCCGGTGTATTTGCGGTAACGCGCGGCATGGACCGCATCGATGGGTTTCCGATAAAGCTTGGCGATGAGAATATGCAGGATGGCATAGAGCACCGGTTCAGGCGCGCCCTCCAAAAGATCAGAGAGGCGGACGAAGATGCGCTCCTGGCGCAGGCGGATGGTGCAATTGATGTTAGCAAAGCGATAGAAGCGGACCTCAAATTCAGGCATAGGCGCACGGGGACGCAGATCGCGATATGCCTGCTCAAAAATCTCGGTGATGGTGGAAGTCATGTGGATCAGAAATTAGCCGCGAATAAACGCGAATAAACACGAATCAATAAGAGAAGCAGGAAAGTTTTTGGAAATTTAACTTCTCAAACTATTTCTTGTTAGAACCTTTCTGATCGTGCGTCGTTTCCATATATTCTCGCGCCATGTCGGCGTTCGACTTGAGTGAATCCATGGCATCCTGCAGGACAAAACGGAAATCCGGCGCTTCCTTTTTGGTGATTGGATCGGTTTCACTGGCTGACTTGAGCGCATTCAGCCGCTGGTCAAAGCGCCCGTCAGCCTCAATCAGCTCCTTCAGGCCTTTGTGATATTGCTTGACCGTATCTTTATCCAGCGGACGCGCCTCATATTGATCAAGATTGTCGTTGATCTCATCCATCAGGCTGGTGAAGTCCTCCAGCAGATCGTGTATCTGCTTGCCGCGATCGGCGGCCTGCTTGGGATCAAGGCGCACCTGGTCAATGGACGTGAGCCGCGCCTCAGTAAATTTGATCATAAGCTGGATGCGCTTATAAGGCTCCATAGCGACTTCGCGCAGTTGGTCAGTCTCGGCTTCCGTAAGCGGGTCGCGCCGTTTTGCCGAGGCGGCCACGCTTAACAGCAGCAACAGAAAAATCATTTTGGTTGCGATTTTCATTTATGGTCCTTCTTCTTATCCGGCGGGGCAAACATGGATTCAAGTACTTCCTCGGTCAGCTTTTCCAATTGCTTTTCCACGTCCTCAACTCTGGGGCGGTCTTCCGCAGCCAGTGTGCGCTTCATATTGTCCAGGCGGCGGTGACATTCACGCAGAGATTTTTCCGTCTCT
>DASXJO010000041.1:0-3336 GCA_036497385.1 Candidatus Angelobacter sp.
CGGGATGCGCCTGGGCGTACAGATTTTCTGCCATGCCGATCATCCGTACTGCTCGTAAAGGATTCATCCTGGGACGGTCGTCAATCACCACGGCCGACGTGGAAGCTACCTCATCGCTTGTCCCAGCCACGGCCGCAAGTGTCGGCCCCCACCAGGATTTTTCCAGAATGCGCGGATCGCCGACCGGTAACGTCGTGGTCATGGTGAGCGTGGTCAACCGCCAAATGCCGGCCTGACGCTTGAGTTTGGCCAGAATCTTCAGGCTTACCGGGATCTCACGCTCCACGCCATTGCGCACCAGATGCAGTGAGAGACCCATGTTGTCTTCATCCCCGCGCTGTTCGTCGGTATCGATCTCTATTTCATAGCGCTCATGTTCTTCAGGATTGCTGAAAGCAAAAAGGATGGGACCGATATCAAAAGACTGGAAACGGTTGGCGTCAGAGGATTTTGTACCCGTCAACATTTGTATTGGGCTGGGTGCATTATCAGGTGAGCTCTTCATCAGGTTCTGAAGCTTGCTCTGCATCTCCAGGGTCAAATGCTTCTTGAACGGCGCTTCGCCTCCGGAAAGCATTTCAATCAGGGCCTGACGCGGCGACTGATCAGGCGATGAGTGGCGTTGACCCGAGGCGATGCCCGCGAGAATAAGCATCGAGCAGATCGCCAGCCGGAATCTGGGAGGAAACATTTATTTCTCCAGTAAGCTTGTTGAGGCAAGCTTAGTGCATGGTCCCTGCCATAGACAACGCTAAAACTACCTTACGCAGGTAACTTTGGGGCAAGGCTTGTATGTGCTTCCGGCTGGTAAGAAACCAAGTACCCCCGAATCATCACGGGCGAGATTTAACTGCCTGTTATGTGAGAGACAGGGTTGTGCGGAAATGAGGACGCGGCCAGTTGCTACTTGGTGACGACACGATCCTTGGATAAGGCGCTGACCGGCTTGGGTTCAGAGATAGTCATGCGTGTTCCACAAACTGAGCAACTCACCCAGCCGGCGTGCTCCACCACTGAAGGAACAGTCCTGAACTTACGCATGCATTTGGGGCACTGGACGTCAACAATATGGACCAACTGGAGACCTTGACTTATAGATTTGAGATGTTGATAGCCTACCAATGTACTGACCTGCCTGACAACATTACGAGCGATTAATTTTCAAAAATTTACCTTTGGCTTTGCTGGGGCGCGTTTACCGGGTAACGCCATTGCTGGCGACCACTCTGGCGACAGCCAGCATAGCGATGGCCTGGGCGGAACTGTCACGTAGTTTTTGGGCCCGGGACAATGCATTCAATGAGTCAACCTGCGCTGCCGCCTCGCTGATCTCCTGCACCACGGCCGCTGCATTCTGCTCCGGGGTGCGCGCGTCCCAGACTTCGTCGGCGGCGCTGAATGCCATATCAAAGTACTTGCTTGCCTGCTGTTTGTTGCCGCCTGTGCCGGTGGCGAAACCGTCGGCTGCGGCCTCGCGCGCGCGCTGGCTAGGGGGGAGACTCCGGAGTCGTTCCGTCTGGTCGGTGCCGCGGCTATCCATGGCCGAAAGAATTGAAACGCTCTCCTGCTGCGGTCGCTGGATCTCCCGCGGCGTGCCGACGTTTTGCACAGTAGTATTGGCCACAACGTCGGACTCTAAGGCTTTCTTATAGCCTTCCGCACCCAGGGCCTTTTGCATCGCCTCAGTGGTGATCGTGATTGAAAGCGTACGAAGCGGTGAATCGTCGATCTTTCCCAGCCAGTTTAGAAGCTGCAAGCCGCTCTTGCTGGCGATGTCCTTACTTACAGATCCGGACATTTGCATGTACATTGCCGCAATGTTTTCCGCTTCCGGGGCGTTCTCTTTAGGATCGGGCAGCGCATCAAACATCTTCGCAAAATGCTGCTGTGACCAGGCTGAACTCTCACCTTGCGCTGCCATTACAGCCATCAACGCGCGCGACGCGACGATGCGCTTCTCCAGTCCAGCATCGAGTTTGCGGGAAACGGGGTCTAACGTCTGCTTTGGACAACTGGTAACGGCGCCAATCAGAGACTGTTCCGCGTGCAACACGGCGCTATCTGGCAGGTTCTCCACAAAGTTCAGGGCGGCGGCGCAATCGACAAGACCGCTGGACATCATGGATACGGCGGGAGTTTGCCCAACTCGTACCAAATCAGTCTCAATCCGGGCTCCTTCATGCCAAAAACCGCGAGCCATTTTTTTGTCGATGGGTGAAACCACGTCTGCAGCAGTGGAAAGAACGCGCAACCTGTCCTGCGGATCAGATTCGGGCAAGGCAACTGCCATCTTCACTGTATCAATAACAAACTTCTGCTCACGCGTAAGCTTGGCCGGACTGGTGGTTGCAGCGGCCTGCGGCTTCGATCTTGGAAGGCTCGGATTGTTCTGCTGGGCCATCCCAGTCAGAGAAAGACCAAGGACGACTGCAGCAGCCAGAAACTTTTGCATGTTCTGCACTACTCTTAAACTCCAGTTGTTTGATGCTCACCCGCCGGTGAGGACTGTTCTGAGAGTAACCAAGCATCTACTCTGCATCAATCTTTAAGCAGAGCTCCAGCACAACATTTCTGACCGGGAATTAGATGGGGACTAAGTACCTTTCTTAATCCGACAAGGGTAAGTTGCAGAGGAAAAGGTAAGGAATTTCTGCGCGGAACTGAGGCTATTTGACCACAGCTGTTTCGGCAGCACGCAGTTCAGCCACGATTTCCGCAGCTGCGGTGCGCGCCAGATCGCCTTTATCGGGAGGGAAAGAAATAGCGCCGACACGCGCATGGCCGCCACCGCCATAGCGTTCACAGATTTTCGCTAGATTCACCATGTTCTGGCGGTCAGTCCACGGATTCGACCCCACTGACACTTTCACCCGGAAGCTGCTGCTGCTCAGCCCGACGCTGTATACGGAATCCCGATGCAGGTAATAAGGAATGAACTTGTTGTAGCCTTCCAGGTCCTGATCGCTGATGTCAAAATAAATGGTTCCGTCCTTACACTCTGAGCGCTGGCGCAGTATGTCAATCGAGCGGCGATGGCGTTCCAGCAACGGCGGCACAACCGACGCAACAAACGGCTCTTTCAGGACGTCAGCCAGTGGTTCGCTTACTAAATAAGGGATGAGGCGGGGCAGAAACTCAGGGTCGTTGGTGGACTCAATGGCCATGGTCAGCTTCATGGCAGGCTCGGCCATCTCAACGGCTTCTTCCGGACTGTGAAACTGGGCGCCGTCAATAATATCGGCCCAGCGAATCAACTCTTCAACGGGATGGGGATCAAAGCCAAATTTCTGCTCCGCCACATGCGCCAAAAACTTGGTGCAGGATCTGTATTCAGGG
>DASXJO010000042.1:0-2981 GCA_036497385.1 Candidatus Angelobacter sp.
ACCACTGGCGTTCCAGAGGCCGCTGCTTCCATCGCCACCAGAGAACTGGTTTCTTCCGCCAAGCTGGTGATCAACAAGGCTTGTGCTTCACGCAGCAAGCGCCGCTTCAACTCTGCGGGCGGTGGCGAAATGAATCTGGCATTTGGTATAGCTCGCAAGCGCGGCGCAACTTCTCGTTCAAAATACTGCTGGTGATAAGAAAATGGATAGATCTGCCCGGCAAGCGTGATTGGCATCTGAGTACGTTCGGCAATATCCAGCGCCAGATGCGGAGCTTTTTCTTCACAGATACGTCCCAGCCAGAGCAGCCCTTGCCGACTCTGATCCGCGATGCCGTTAATAGACTCGAAGTAATCCAACGCGATCCCGTTCGGAACCACGCCAGCCAACGAATCCAGACCGGCAAAACTGCGTGCCTGCGAACCAGAGACACAGTTAAAGCTCACATTGAGCGGAACGCCGTTGAAACTTTCCGCCGGGTAGAAGCTGCGCGGCAGATGCAGCGTGGCCAGCACATGCGTATCCACCTCAGCCGCCCGCTTCCAGAAGCTGCCGGAATGGTCATGGATAAGATCGAACGCGTTGCCCTCGCGGGTGCATCGGCGCACAAACTCAACTACGCGGTCTTCATGTTCATTGCGCCTCCGCTCATAGTCGTCGGGCTGGGTGCAGGGCTCGCCAGTGGAAAACAACTCGCCAACCACGCGCGATCCAGTCGACGCGGCAACTGTCGTGTGCGCGCCGCTGCGGGAAATTTCGCGCTCCAGCGTCCATAAAATCTGTTCCGCGCCGCCCGCTGACTCGTCATGCACCTGGAGCAGCGGATACGCAACGTAAAGAACCCGTGTCATCTCTCTTTAAGATGCAAAATCAGCGAATACAAGTCAGTTTTCCGAAACCCAAGACCTTTGAAACCCAGAGGAACTGAGGAAGCGGAGGTTTGGGAGGCTTGGCAATTCATCAGATTTCGGGGTGATCGCGCGTGATGGGTAACCGGAAGTCGCTTACCGTGAGATTTGCTGTTCTCGGTGCCTCCGCGCCTCTGTTGCAGGTGTTTTAAACACAAAAACGGCAGCCCAGGTTCGAGCTGCCGTTTTCCGACGAAGGAGCGCCCTCAGAGCGCCATGGAGAAAATTATCAAAATTACTGCACGTTCACGTTTTCCGTCAGACGGTAAAGTCTGCCTTTTGTGTCCCACGCCTGGATTACCAGGATGTGAGTCCCTTTGGCAGCGGGTATCGGCTGGTCAAAGGTCGGGCCGGAAGACGCACCTGCCAGTACGCCATCTAGGTAAGCCTTCATGGCCGTAATCGACGCCGTATTGTTCTGGACGCTGGCATTCACCCGGAAAGGAGATTGCACATCGTCACCATCATTAGGAGTGCTCTGATAGATGCCGGGGTTGCATGTAGTTCCCTTGGGCGGACAGTCAGCTTCGTAATATGTCTTGAAGCTTACGCTGCTTTTGTAAACAGTGTTGCTGGTGTCCGTGGCCAGGACCGAGAGAGTGTGCGTGCCGGGAGCGGCATTCAGGCCGGCGGCGACAATGCTGTTCTGGCCGGAAGCGGGCGCGAAATCAAAAACATCAGCGCCGTCCAGAAGCGCACGGACGGACTTTATGGCTGTATTGCCTTTGAATCCGGCAGAGAAGCCCAGATTATTGGAAACCACTGAGCCGGTGGTCGGGGCGCAGATGCGAACGCCCACGCCAGTGACCGGGCAGGTAAAGGGCAGGTTTCCAGTGACGCTGAAAGTTTCAGCAGCCTGATAGAGACGGCCAAAGCTGTCCCAGGCATTGATGACGAGGTGATGCGTGCCATTGGAGACGCCGCCCTCAAACAGACTGAGTGAGCCGCCGCCATTCTGAAAGGCTAGCTTGCCGTCGATATAAACTTTCAGGGTGCTGATGCTGCCGGAAGTTGGGTTGGCAGTGGCCTCAATATGAGGGACCTGGTAAATGGTGGAGTTGGCGCTGGGTTGGCAAATCGCCAGATGGCCGCTGGCCGGTTCAGCACAGGCAGCGGATGCTTGAGTAGACAGACAAAGTGCGAATGCGACGATTGTGAAACTGACTTTCAGGATGTGCAGGGATGGGAACTTCATGACTACTGGGGCCCTCGAAACCGAAAATTTGAGCGAGCTTGATGCAATGGGTAAAGCAATTTAGGAGCCAAGCTGCTGCTCTCTGAAAAAGTGGTGGAGCAAGCAGAGTAGCTGCACAAAAAGGATAAAAGTGAGCACTAAAATACCCAAGGAGAGTAGATGAACGATTTCATGTTCTTACAGCCGATCTTTTTCAGCCGATCTTGTTTCAGCCGATCTTGTTTCAGCCGATCTTGTTTCAGCTGTATTCAGCTGGTCATGGTTGCTGATTTCGGCAAGTTCCACCCAGGCGGGAAATCCTCTATAATTCGCGCTTCAGAATGAATGAAACCACAAATTTGAACGCAAACGTCGAACCTGCCGCCATCGAGACCCCCGCCGGCCCGCTCGACATTAACCAGATTCAGGCGATCCTGCCCCATCGCTACCCGTTTCTGCTGATTGACCGGGTATTGGAGATGGAGCGTAAAAAGAAGATCGTCGCCATTAAGAATGTAACCATCAATGAGCCGTTCTTTGCCGGTCATTTTCCTGGCTATCCCATCATGCCGGGAGTTCTGATTGTGGAAGCCATGGCCCAGGCCGGCGGCGCAATGCTGCTGACGGAAGTGGAAGACCGTAACAGCAAATTAATCGTCTTCACCGGGATTGAGAAGGCACGCTTCCGCCGTCCCGTGGTTCCGGGCGACCAGCTTCGGATTGAAGTGGTGATGCTGAGCTGGAAAGAAGGCGCATCCCGCATTGCCGTCCGCATGGAGGGGAAGGCCTTTGTGAATGGCAAAGTGGTCTGTGACGGCACAGTGAGCGCGCAACTGGTATCGCTGAAGCGCGGACAGACAGCTTCGGAATCCCCGGCTGACACAACGGAATGATCTCCT
>DASXJO010000043.1:0-1529 GCA_036497385.1 Candidatus Angelobacter sp.
TGGCCTTCTCGCCGGACGGCAAGACGCTGGCGTCGGCATCATGGGACTGGACGGTCAAGCTGTGGGACGCCGGCTCGGGCGCGGTGCTGCAGACGCTCGAGGGCCATTCGCGTCCAGTTATCAGCGCCGTGGCCTTCTCGCCGGACAGCAAGACGCTGGCGTCGGCAGCAGATTACGGGACGGTCAAGCTGTGGGACGCCGGCTCGGGCGCGGTGCTGCAGACGCTCGAGGGCCATTCGCGTCCAGTCTCCGCCGTGGCCTTCTCGCCGGACGGCAAGATGCTGGCGTCGGCATCAGACGACGGGACGGTCAAGCTGTGGGACGCCGGCTCGGGCGCGGTGCTGCAGACGCTCGCGGGCCATTCGCGTCCAGTCTTCGCCGTGGCCTTCTCGCCGGACGGCAAGATGCTGGCGTCGGCATCAGACGACGAGACGGTCAAGCTGTGGGACGCCGGCTCGGGCGCCGTGCTGCAGACGTTCGAGGTTGACTCTATTATTCAGAACATTTCGTTCTCTATTGATGGGACAGTTCTCAGGATCAGGACTGATAGAGGCCAATTAAATACCGAGGTTTTTTCTGGGAGCGGAACTCTTTCGCGAGCGAGTGCTTCACTGTCTGCATTTGTTGGAGAGCATTGGGTGAGTTGGGGAGGAGAAAACATTCTTTGGCTCCCTCCTGCATATCGACCAAGAGTTCTAGCTGTTCATGGCGGTATCGTGGGGTTCGGGTACAATTCAGGCCAAGTTTTAGTCATGGAATTCGCATTATAGAATGTCTCCCAGCCTCCTCCCCGCCCACCTCCATTACGGATAGTTTCAATTTATAATCCTCAAGCCAGGCGATTTATGGTTTACGGATACTGTAGAACTACAAATTGTATAAAATTCAGTCCTTGGGCACATCTCAGACTTGGTAGGGAAATGCCGATCTAAACCGAGGACCGGCCCGCACCGCCTTTGTCTGGCTACCTCTGTGTACTTCTCACGTGCTGTGTGACAAAGCATCTTAAATAAGTCTAACTATAATAGTGCTAGTTTAGTAAAATTTGTGGGTCAATTTTAAAATCATATAGAGTTTAGACTGAAGCTGGTTTCGCATCTTACTGTATCGAATGTTCAATTAGGTTAAGTATTAAATGCTACTTAAGCTGTATAATAAAGTAGAAGCTCTGACTCGGTATTTATGACTATGACTAGAGACCGTGATTGCCACAAGCTCTTGAGATTGGTTTATCTGAACATAATCGGCTGCCAGGGTTGGTTAGTGCCTCACGAGTTTGCGAGTTCCGTCACACGGGCCCCGATTTCGGCCCCCCCCGACGGCGCGGCGGCCGAGCGAGTAAGATTACATCAGAGCATTACCCTTGCACTGCGCCCAGCTTAAAGCGGCAAGCCTCGCGGAGGGATCAAGGAGAAAAGTGGGGCCCACTTTTCATGAGAGTGTGCTTGCGGAGAAGCCAGTTTCGAAGATTACTGTAAAGTCACTGCCTGCTGTAACTAAAACTCGGAATTAGAGCACTCATACAGTAC
>DASXJO010000044.1:0-9061 GCA_036497385.1 Candidatus Angelobacter sp.
ACGATGAACGCAAGCACGCAATCGCCATCGATGGTTGTCATGGCCGATTGCGGTGGCTTGGAGGTCATCGATCGGTGGGCCGACAAATGGCGAAAATTGTGCCTTGATTCGGTGAATGAGCAGCCCTTCTATCGCCCGGAATGGATTCGCGCGCATATCCGGGCGTTTACGCCCAACGCAAAAATTCTCCTTCTGACGGTTACGTGTGAGGGGCAGCTGCTCCTGGTTTTGCCTCTTCTACAGGAAAGGTCAGTATTCGATGGCGTGCCCTTGCGAACCTTGCGTGCGCCGGTCAACAGCCATGCCCTGCGATTCGATGCCGTTCGTCATGCGAGTGCTGAAGGCGAAGCAGCTGTTTTGGCGGCGTGGAATCATTTGCGGCAGCGTCGCGACTGGCAGTTGCTGTCTCTTCCGCAAGTTCCGGAAGGAGCAGTGCTCTCAGATCTGGTTCGTGCGGCCAGCCAGAGCGGATTTTCCGTAGGCAAGTTGCCAATGGAGCAGAATCCGTATGTGCCACTTCCGTTCGATCCCGCTGGCCTCAACAAGCTTCCCATCAATGCGCGCTTAAGAAGTAAGCTGCGTCATATAAGCCGTGAACTGCAGTCGCAAGGTGGCCAGCTGAAACTCTCGCGAATCGAAAAGGCAGACCCGTCTGTCTTGCAGCGCTTCTATGAACTGGAAGCCTCTGGTTGGAAAGGAGCGGAAAAGAGTGCCATCGCCTGCAATGCAGACACTCGCCAGTTTTACGACGAGATCGCAGCAGAGGCCGCACGCTTTGGTTATCTTTGCATCTACTCACTGGAACTGAATGGCGAGTTGCTGGCCTCGCATTTCGGTCTTTCTCTGAAGGGACGCTATTATTCACCGAAGATTGCGCACGACGAGAAGTTCCCGCAATACGCTCCTGGCCATCTCATCGTGCGGGAAATTTTGCAGGATTGCGTGGCTCGGCAAATTCCGGAATACGACATCACTGGCGTTGTCGATGATTGGAAGTCGAAGTGGACGTCGCAAAGCAGAACGAAGTTTAAATATTTCATCTTCCGTCCTGGATTTCCCGCAGGCTTGGCCTATGCGATTCGATTCCGGATGAGACCGCTGGTGAAGAAACTGCTTCGCCGCGCCTAGCACGAGCGCTGCTTTACGCCTGACTCCCGAGTGCTTTGTTTGCGTCCAGTCTATCCCTGAGTCGGTTCGTCCTTGGGCTTGCGGGCAACATTGATTTTGTGAAGTACGCTCCAGGCGCCTGCGGGAAGGTTTTCTCTCAGCCACGATTTTGCCCGGCGGGCATGGTCCAGGCTTCTGAGGTAGGCTGCTCCTTTGCTGCGCGGCCTGGCAAAACTGAGATTGAAATAATCGTCCCGCTCCGCTCCCCATCGCTTCTTGAATTCGTCGGTGCCGCCAAGAAAATCGTAACGACGAATGCCCTGGCTGATAAGATTCCGGATCACCTGGCTGCGTAAGACAAATCCCACGCTGTCGCTGGCATATTCTGCATCAAAGCCTTCCTGCAGGCAGAACACGGTTGTCTCGTGCCGAAATCCGAACTGTGCGGCGACGACCTTCCCATTCAACTCCAGCACCCAAAATTCCAGGACGTTCTTTTGCAGCAGGGACCGCGCCAACTCACCGTAAAACCGACGCCGGGCAGGCACATGGAGTGTCCCGGGCAGACCTCTCGCCTGCCAGCTTTTGCGGTGGAGTTCGTAAAGAACTTGAAGGAGTGCATCCAGTTCTTGTGGGTCTTCGCATTTGCGAATGCACACTGAATATTTCTTTTCCAATCGCCGGGAGCGCGGGCCGACCTTGGCGCGTTCGTTCGACGAAAGCTGTTTCACATACTGCTCCCAGGTTTCCGGCAGTGCGATTGCCGAGGCGGGACTATTCGTCCCAAAGGTCAACCATCCCTTTCGCTCCAGTATCTGCCGAAGGGCCGCAACTCCGGGAGATTGAGCGGGCATGAGATTGAAATAGCCAACGTCCCATCGTTGTTTCTGTTTCTCGAGAATGTCGACCAGAGCTTCTGCGAAACCGGATTCGAAGCCATGCCGCACGGGTAAGTCAAGATTGTCGGAATCCTGGCTCCCATCGCCCATCAAACGCAAGATGCGCAACGGAATGGCTCCCGCAGAGGCTGACGTCAAAGACAGACCGGCAAAACCCACCAGGGATGAGTCCACGAAGGCGCCAATCGCCAGAAGGTCCTGGTGCTGCCCAAAACTCCGCCACCAGGACAGAAGCCACTCCGGCGTAGAGAACGTCGTGGCCAATGGATAGCCAGCCAGCAGATCTTCCCACTGGCTGCGCAGTTCTTCCAACTGTTCCAAGGAATTGTAAGTTTGGGTAGAAACTTTGCCGGTCGTCATCGTTCAGGGCCGATTCCCGGGGCAGTTGCGTCATAAATGCCGAAAATCACATTCATGCCGTGACCCTCAAGATCAATTTCTTGCAGGCACTTTTGCTCAGCGATGTCGTAAAGCCCAAGGTGGGTCGGCTTGCTCTTATTCTGGAATCCCTTCTTGATCCACAAAACATTTTCCATGAACATGGTTTTCCGCACGCGTGTGAATCCGACCCAGATGCGACGTTCGTCTATTGGCAGAATGCCTCGGCACCAGCCGAGCAATATGTTTTCTTGCTGGGACTTTCTGTGGATTTCATGCAGGTCGATGATTCGTTCAACTTGCAGCGATTGCGGATTTGCGATCACGATCCGTCCATCCACCGTCGTGAAATAAAGTTGTCCATTCCAGAGCAGACCGTCATGCGGTCTTTGTACTTCGATATTGATGCGCAATCCAGGGCGAGTCAGGCAAATGGCATCTCTTTGTTGGAGACGCGTCACCCAGACGTCGTCACCCAATTCAAACGCAGCATTGGGATGCGAGTCGTGAGGCTTCGTGCTCTCCACTTTGCGGTAATCGACATCAGGAGAAAACCGCGACCACGGATCTTTGCCTAGTACATTCCAATAGTTGAGGACCTTGCCCTCAGGCGTGAACTTCACGACCATATCCAAGCCTGTAACTGCAACCAGCAGGTTGCCGTCGCGCGTTGGAGTGACGTGATGAAGATCGTTGAAGCAGGGCAGCGAAACGTAACTGATGCGCCTGAATTCCGGCATTTCGTAGACCAGCACTTCGGTTGAAGTACACGTATAAAACCTGTTCCCGACGATTGTCGAAGACTTGAAAACGTTGGACGTCTCCTCACTGGCGCGTGCTTCCGGCGGGCTCTTGTACTCGACCTTCAACGCCGATGTCTCGCTGGTAGTTTCCAAGCGCAAGATAAGGGCGGCTTCATACAAGCGTTGTTCTTCTTCGTTCTTGAACAACAGCTTGCGCTGTCGACCTCCGGTCAGGTGGAGAGAACTCATCGTCCCAGTGGCCGTCCCCTCCGTGATTGCCCCCAGTTGTCGGAGAGCGCCACCTGATGTGCCCGGGAATCACATGGCGGTTTGATCATGGCACAATTTGTAGCGCGTCGGTTGGATACAGCATCGGGACATCGTGACATACAAGGGGCCTTGGTCCGTGTTGGCAGCATGTGACTATGATCTTGTGACGCTATTTAGCCGGCTCAAAGTGCGGTTCAAGTATGGCGAGCAATTCATCCTTGAGAAAAGGCCCGCAGGCCAGCAAGCCAGAAAGAAGTGGATCGCGTCGATTGGCCACCAGTCCGGTCTTCTCGAGAGTGGAGACAAAGCCCCCGGCGCTCTCTACCAAGGCCACTCCCGCGGCAACATCCCACTCGTTTTTCGGAGTCAATGTGAATGTGATATCAGCGCGGCCAGCGGCCACGAGAGCCAATTTGTAGGCGACGGAGCCCACAGCTTGGATGCGGTAGTCTCCGGCTTGAAACTGTTCCCACTCGCCTCGCTTCATCTCGCTGCGGCTGGCCAAAATCAGTGAGCCGCGCATAGCGGTCCGTAGGCTCGGCCGCGCGGGCACGCCGTTGTAAGTGATCCCGCAATCGAGTGCGCCGAGGATGGTTTCATTCGTGGCAGGATTGCAAATACCGCCTGCCACCGCGCGCCCGTTCTCTACAAAAGCGATGGAGACACAGAATTCGGGAATGCCCTGCACGAATTCGCGTGTGCCGTCGAGGGGATCGACCACCCAGACACGGCTCTTCTGCAAGCGTGAAATGTCGTCCACGCTCTCCTCCGAAAGCCAACCCTCGCCAGGGCGCAACAGATTTTGGCGAAGAACGGTGTCCAAGGCGCGATCGGCTTCGGTGACTGGATCGTGTCCGGCCTTAAATTCGGCTTGGATCGCGCCCGGAGTGAACTGTGCGAAGACGGCTCGTGCCGCCTCGATTGCCCCAGCGATACGGGTGAGAATCTCGGAATAGCAAGAAGTCATGCAGGTGTTGGAGTTCATTTATACGGGCCAGAGCATGCGGGCCCCGGTAATCAACAGAAGAGCGCAAAGAATCCGACGTAACCAGAGTATTGGGATGCGGGTGGACAGATACGAGCCAACGAGTCCACCGGGAATAGAGCCGATCAGCAATGTCAGAACGAGCCTCGGATCCACATTTCCGAAGCGAAAATGGAGAAAACCAGTGACTCCGGTGAGTATAACAGCGTGAACAATGTCAGTTCCGACATTCACTTTCGGTGGAAAGCTATAAAAGAGAAGCAACAACATCATGATGATGCTGCCGGAGCCGACCGATGTCATTCCCACTAACACACCGGCGATGGCGCCAATCCCCACCATGCCGGCAAATCCACGCATCGTCGGAGGACGATTTGCCACCCGCTCCTCAATGCGGCGCTGAAACAGTAACAAGAGGGGAATGATGATCAGCAACACGCCGATGGCAGTCTTGATGAAGTGATTGACGCCTTCGCCATAGACATGGCGGATATACATCAAGGCATTGACTCCGCAGATGGAGCCAGGGACGCTGCCGGCTGCCAGCGCAAGCACCACTTTCCGCCTGACGGTTTCTTTCTTGAGGTGCATTAGGCCAGCAGGCACCTTTGTAAAGAAATTGAAGAGAGCGTCCGAGCCCACGGCTACCAGCGCCGGCACCTTCAATCCAAAGATCAGTATGGGAAGCAGCAGGACACCGCCTCCCACGCCGCTCATTCCGATGAGGATGCCGACGATGAACCCAACCAGGACTTTGAGTACGAACAGTTCCATGGCTGATCAGCCGCGTGCGCTCAGGCAGCGGCCCCGTTTACTCCGATGAACCCCTCCCGCTCCAGATGCAGAATAATCTCCTGAGCGGCTTCCTCCGGAGACAGCTCTCCGGTGTTGATTGTTACCTCCGCGTCGGCCGGGACCTCGTACGGATCGGATATGCCCGTAAACTCCTTGAGAATTCCGGCGCGCGCTTTGGCATACAGACCCTTGCGGTCACGCTGCTCGCAGATTTCTACCGGCGTAGCAATGTGCACGAGGATGAACCCACCGTAGGGCTCAATCATTTGCCGAACGTGCTTCCGGGTGGCGTCGTAAGGAGCGATGGGCGCGCAGATCGCAATCCCGCCGTTTTTTGTGATCTCCGAAGCCACGTATCCGATTCTCCGAATGTTGATATCGCGATGCTCCTTGGAGAAGCCGAGCTCGGATGACAGGTGCTTGCGCACGAGATCGCCGTCGAGCAGGGTTACCGGGCGTCCGCCAACTTCCAGAAACTTGGTGAGCAGCACGTTGGCGATGGTCGATTTTCCCGAGCCGGAAAGCCCGGTAAAGAAAATCGTCACGCCTTGCTTGCCGCGAGGCGGGAAACTGCGCCGCAACTCATGCACAACCTCGGGATAGGTGAACCATCCAGGAATTTCTCGTCCTTCGTTCAGCCTTTGCCGCAGTTCGGTACCAGAAATGTTGAGAACACGGTCGGTGGGCTTTACCTCGTCATCCGGCACGTAGCGATCTTCCGTCTCGAGGTACACCATCATGTTGAAAGGGACCATGGTCACGCCGATATCGGACTCGTGCTTTTTGAACATTTGCTGCGCTTCGTAAGGCCCATAGAACGGCTTCCCATCGGTATCCTTGCCCGGTCCGGCATGGTCGCGTCCCACAATGAAGTGGGTGCAGCCATGATTCCTGCGGATCAGAGCGTGCCACATCGCTTCCCGTGGTCCACCCATTCGCATGGCCAACGGCAACAGCGACAGCTTCTGCGTGCCTTGCGGATACTTTGAACTGAGCAACTGATAACAACGCACCCGGGTGTAGTAGTCAACGTCGCCGGGCTTGGTCATTCCGACGACAGGATGGATCAGAAGGTTGGCTTCAACCTGTTTGGCGGCACGAAAGGTCAATTCCACGTGTGCCCGGTGCATGGGATTGCGCGTCTGGAAAGCGACTACCCGGCGCCACCCCAGGCGGGCAAATTCTGCGCGCAATTCCGCCGGAGTGAACCGCAGGGTGCGGAAATCGTAATGCGAAGGCGCTTGCAGGCCTTCCACTCGTCCCCCGATGTACCAGGGGTTCGATTTATTCATGGTGTAGTCGGCGCCCGGATGTGCCTTGCTTGTGCTGTTGAACACGGCTTTGGCCTCAGCTGCGCGATCAGGCTGCCAGATTTCCTCCACATTCAAAACTGCCAGCATGACGCCCTCAGCGTCACGCAGCGCCACTTTACTGCTACCGGCAGTCAGTTTCCTGGCAAATTCTTCCGTAACATCCAGCGTGATCGGCATGGGCCAAATCAAGCCGCTGGCCAGGCGCATGTTGTGGCAAACGCCTTCATAATCAGCTTTGGTCATGAAACCGCGCAGCGGGGAAAAGCCCCCGGTCATCAACAACTCGAGATCGCAGATCTGACGCGCAGTCAGATCCCATGAGGGCCACTCCCGAGAGTGGGCTTTCAGTTCGGCAGCTCGTTCCGGAGCCACCATCAAATTCACGAGTTCGCCGCCGTGCGGCGCGATCAAATGACTAGTCGATGCAGACAAGTGCGTGAACCTCCCAGGTTCGGCGAGCGAGATAAAATGCAGTGAATTCAGTGTCTAGCAAGAATCGAATGAACTGCTAATTTGGGGGACAACAAGCGAACTGCAAAACCCACTGTGGATCAAACACCCAAGCTGGATGTCATTCTATCGCAACGAATCGGATATCTGACTACAAGCAAGTACCGTGCCATCAAGTACTTCCGTTATTGTACTGTAAGCTTATAGAGATGAAGGTTTAGACACGATATGCGTATTTAAGGTCACGATGGGAGCCGCTCTGCGTGTGCAAACTCTTGCGCATAGGGGAAACCTTTTATCTTCTTGTACTTTGGTTGAAATCTCCTGTCCAAGGCGATTTCAGGACCCAGTCACGTCCCTTGCAGCACAAAGCAGCTTCGTATCCCTCGCCCACTTCAATCCCGCAGATCGACCAGAGAGCGGCTTCGCTCGCGTCGGGTCGAGTTGCAAGCAGCAGGTTTTTTTCTGCTTGTGACACGGATACATCAAAGGCATGCAGCGGCAGAGTGAGGCCTGCTCCGCGAGCTTTGATGTAGGACTCCTTGCGAGTCCAGCAACGAAAGAAACCTCTGCAATGTTGCGAAGCTTCTAACGCGGAAAGCGCATCTTGTTCACATCGTGAGAAATAGCGTCGGGTTAGCGATTCGCAATCAACATTCTCCCGAATTTGCTCGATGTCCACCCCCAAAGGACGTCCTCGCGCGATCGCAATCAGCGCCCGCGCTCCGGAATGGGAAACGTTGAATTGCACCTCCGCTGCATCGTGGCTCGGGCCAAGAGACGGCTTTCCGTTTGGGCCATAGAGGAAGCTCAATTGTTTGGGATTGCGTGTCAGATAGCTGCCCAGCAGAATTCGCAACAACGCTCGGGTCGCCGTGAAATTCTGGCGATCATCCGCGAACTGAAAGCGATCTGCGCGGGTGATCTCGTCCTGCGAAAGCACGGTGCGCCAGCGTGATTCCGCGACGACCACCTTGTCGAGATCGAGGCGCCACAGGTGTACTTCGCCGTCCGGCATGATCATTTCGGGGCCGGGCTCGAAGTTCGCATCCGAGATGTGCATCGTATGGCTCACCGTGCGCAGATTAATTCCAATTCGGGAAACAGGCAATTCCCAGGCGCCTCGGCACTTTTTTATTCCGCCGATCATCAGTATGCTTGTTGTAGTTGGGAATTGCGCGTGATTTCTGATGAAACCGTTCCGCAGATGAGGGAAGAATCAGCGAGTGATCGCAAGCTTGCATCGGTGTCGGTGATTGTGCCCGTGTACAACGAAGAAGGCCATTTAACCGAGTTGCTGCGTGCCGTTCTAGCCTCTCCGGTGAATAAAGAAATCATCATCGTAGATGATGGCTCCACTGATGGCACTCGCGAGAAGCTTCAGGCTCTGCCGCGCATTGAAAACGTCACGATCGTCTTTCATGAAAAGAACTACGGCAAAGGCGCATCGATCCGCACCGCGCTGAATTATGCTCGCGGTGAGTACGTACTGATCCAGGATTCCGACTTGGAATACGATCCTGCTGACTACCCCAAGCTACTAGCTCCCTTGGAGCGTGGTGAAGCCAATGCGGTCTATGGCGTGCGTCCGGATCGTCCGGAGCGCGGACTGCGCTTCTTTTTGGGGGCCAAGTTCCTCACCCACATCACCAACTTGCTATACGGCGCCCAGATCCATGACGAGGCCACGTGCTACAAGGCGTTGCGCCGGTCCGTGCTCATGCAGATGCGGCTTGAGTGCCGCCGTTTCGAGTTCTGTCCCGAAGTGACAGCTAAGCTTTGCCGCATGGGTGAATCGATTGCCGAGGTGCCAATCTCGTATCACCCGCGATCTGCGGTCGAAGGAAAGAAAATTCGCCACGCTGACGGCTGGCTGGCGATCTGGACGCTGCTACGTTACCGCTTTTTGCCCCGTCACCGCTGGCTGCGGATGAGTTCAGAAAGCTCCCCAGCGCCATTCAGTGCGCGCCTTTTGCTTCCTCCTGCAGAGTAGCCATGCAAGTGGCGCTCGCCACCCATTTTCAATTCACGAAGCCCAGCATGTACTTCCCAATCTGAGAACACACAAGTGCATATCCACACTCGCAGGTGCCTTCGAGCATTGACTCATTTCCGCTTGTG
>DASXJO010000045.1:0-6109 GCA_036497385.1 Candidatus Angelobacter sp.
TGGACCAGCCGAAATCGAAATAAGCAACTCTCATGAGCGCCCCTCCTGCGGGAGGGGTTTTTTATTGAATGCTGCTAGCCGTGAGCTATTAGCTTCCAGCTGAATTCAGGACGATGGTCGATCTTTTCAGTGTCACCTAATATTTCTTTGCAGGGTGCCGAATCAGGCTTGGAGCTGGTGGTGGCTAGCAGCTAGTAGCTGTTCTACAATCAGGGCTTCTCCTATGTTCAAAAAGGTCCTCATTGCAAATCGCGGCGAAATCGCAGTACGCGTGATGCGTGCCTGCCGCGAAATGGGCATTGCCTCAGTAGCTGTGTTTTCTGATGTTGATCGCGGCTCGCTTCACGTATCTAAGGCGGATGAAGCTTATTTGCTTGGGCCTGCGCCTGCCCGCGAATCGTATCTCAATATCGCCAGAATTCTTGAAGTAGCCCGCAAATGCGGAGCTGAAGCCATCCATCCCGGCTACGGCTTCTTATCGGAAAATGCACGGTTTGCGCGGGCATGCGCTGAAGCAGGAATCAAATTCATTGGTCCGCCGCCGTCTGCCATGGAATTAATGGGCTCCAAGACGCGCGCGCGTACCGCCATGAAGGCCGCGGGAGTGCCCATGGTTCCGGGCTCCGCTAGAGGCCTGAGCATTGCGGAAGCGGAAGCAATGGCTGCGGAAATTGGCTTCCCTGTGATGATCAAGGCGGCAGCTGGCGGCGGCGGCAAGGGAATGCGCCTGGTTAGCAAGCCCGCCGATCTGAAGTCGAGTTTTGAAACGGCCCAAAGCGAAGCGCTGCGCTCCTTCAATGATGGCGAAATCTACCTTGAGAAATTCATTGAGAACCCGCGCCATATTGAGATCCAGGTGCTTGGTGACGAGCACGGCAACGTGGTTTATCTGGGTGAGCGCGAGTGCTCCGTGCAGCGCCGCCATCAGAAGGTGATTGAAGAAGCGCCTTCCACCATCGTCGATGAAGAAATGCGCCGGCGTATGGGCGCGGTCGCCGTGCAGGCGGCGAAGTCGGCAGGGTACACCAACGCAGGTACCATAGAATTCCTGGTCGATAGCCAACGCAACTTTTATTTTCTGGAAATGAACACCCGGCTTCAGGTGGAGCACCCAGTAACGGAATTGGTCACGGGCCTGGATCTTGTGCATCTGCAATTGCGGATTGCCACTGGAGAAAAGCTGCCGTTCAGGCAGGAAGATGTTCGGCTTCGTGGACATGCCATTGAATGCCGGATTTACGCCGAAGATCCCGACAATAATTTCTTCCCTTCACCGGGCAAGATCACCAAGCTCTTGCGCCCCTCCGGTCCCGGCGTGCGTGAAGATAGCGGCGTTTATGAGGGTTGGACGGTGCCGCTGGACTACGATCCTATGCTCTCCAAGCTGATCGCCTACGCTCCTGACCGGCCAACCGCCATTGCCCGCATGAGGCGCGCCCTCGATGAATACTTCATTGGCGGCATCAAAACCAATCTGCCGCTGTTCCGGCGCATTCTGGAGCATCCAGACTTTGTTAGTGCGCGGATTGATACCGGCTTCCTTGATCGTTTGCTCACCACCGCTGCCATTCCAGCAAGCGCTAAGAATGGGATGGCTGAGATTGCGGCCGTTTCCGCAGCACTGTTCGCCGCCACCGCACAATCCAAGAATGGGCAGAACGGGACACCCAAGCCCGGTTCAGAGAAACGATCTAGCGTATCCAGGTGGAAGCGGACAGCGCGCAGAGAAGGAGTGGGCGGCGAATGATTTATGAGGTCACGCTTGCGGAGAAAGTCTATCGCGTTGAATTGACGCAGGCGGGTGATCGTTGGAAATGCATGCTGGACGGCCGCGAACTCCCGGTGGATGTCACCTATGGCCAGAACGGCGTTCTTTCTCTTTTGCTGGATGGCAAGTCGTATGAAGTGAAACAGGAAATCGTGGGTACAGAGACGAATGTTGTTGTGGGGCACGAGCGCTTCGCCGCTTCAGTGCGCGATCCACGGTCGTTTCGATCTCGCAGCCGCGCCGGCGCCGGCGAACAAGGCGTAATGAAAATCAAGGCTCCTATGCCGGGCAAGGTAGTGCGTGTGCTTGCGGGTGTGGGAACGCCGGTGGAAGCAGGTCAAAGCGTGCTGGTGATTGAGGCCATGAAGATGCAGAATGAGCTGAAGGCCCCAAAGACTGGTGTTGTGAAAAAAATTAACGTAGCGGAAGGCGCAGCCGTCGACGCAGGCCAGGCCCTGGCAGAAGTGGAATAGCCTTTTCTGAAATCCCGAATCCCGCGCAGCGGGTGAGGGAGCCCTATGGTCAGGATTTGTCTTCGGCTGTCTCGTAACTTGAAAATCGTCGGGGGGGAGCGATCCCTCGCTTCGCTCGGGATTCTCCAAAAGCTACTACTTCGTCCCTGTGTTCTTGAGAATGCCTTCAGCGTAATAGTTGTGGACTTCCGCGTTGTCGCGCAAAACTTCATCGTATGCAGCGCGCAGGATCTGCTCACGCTGGCTGCGCAGTTGATTGCGGATGAACTGCTGCACCTGCGGATCATTCAGATCGCGCTGTCCGGCGGCTTCCTTGCCAATCAATTTGATAATCCGATAGCCGAATGGCTGGCGCGTTGTTGGATTTATTACCGGAATTACTTCGCTGAATTGCCCGGGCTTCAATTTGAGGATTGCATCCCGGGTTGCCGGCTCAGTGTTCTTCAGCTGTGATTCCGGCATTGGCCCTAGCTCGCCGCCGTTGCGCGCGGTATCGGGGTCTTCGGAAAACCTGGCCGCAACACTGGCGAAATCTTCGCCACTTTCCAGGCGATGCTCAGCTTCATTGATCTTTTTTCGCGCTTCCGCCTCGTTCTGGGCTTTGCCTGGGCTTTCGCCCGGTTGTCCCATGGGCTGGCTGGTGACCAGGATATGGGCAACGAAATAGCGGGGCTCAATCAGGTTAAAATCGGCTTTGTGCTGGTTGTAATAATTCTGCAAGTCGGCATCGGAGATGGTAACCTTTGACCCAATCTCCTTGTTCAGAAGCTTGTCGATGGTCAGGTTGCGGCGTATTTCCTGCTTCGAGTCTTCCTCGGTGATCCCCAGGTCTTTCAGGCGCTTCTGAAATTCTTCTTGCGTGTAGGGCGCTTTGGCCTGGGCGAACTTGCTTTCAACTTCGTCATCGGTGGCAAGAATTCCCAGCTTTTCCGCTTTCTGCAAGTGCAACTGGATATCGATCAACTGGCTGAGGATATTCAACCGGAGGGCTTCCTCTTCCGTGGCTGTGGGCTTTTGCGGCGACCCGGCCACCCGTCCGTTATAGTTCTTGTCCAGCTCGGAACGGAAGATTTTATAGCTGTTTACCTTGGCCACTACTTCTTTATCGCTGCCGCGGCCCGCGCAGCCGGCCAGCATGAGTGGCAAAGTTACAAGCAGCAAAGGGCAAGACAGACTGCGCCGAAATTTACGCGCCTGGATCAACAGTCGCCTCCATGGGCAATTCAGATACGGTACGATAACCGACTTCTAAGCGTCTGACTAGTTTTTTGCATTCGCAGGGGCCTGCTGCGCACTATCAGCCAGGGCACGATCCAGGGCAGAGCGCAATTCCTCTGCCGGCACTGCGCCGGTAAATCTTTCTCCATTGATAAACAGAGTCGGCGTGGAATCAACGCCCAGCTTGTCGCCTTCAGCCATCGACGCGCGCACACCGCTCTCATCCTGCTTTTGCATGCAGGCCTGTAGCTTGTTGGCGTCAAGCTGATGTTTCTGCGCCTGTTCCTTGGCGAGATTATCAATGTTTTGAAATGCGTCTGTGCGCGATTTGCCGGCCATCTGCTTCTGGTTGGCATGGATGTAATCGGCAAATTCCCAGTAGGCGGGACTATTCTGCTCGCCCAGGCAATTGCCGTCGACGGCGGCATGCATGGCCCACGGATGGATTTCAATCAGGGGATAATCCTTGTAAATCACCTTGACCTTATCGGCGTAGTCCTTGAACACATCTTCAAAAAGAGTTGAGTGCAGGCGGGAGCAGAACGGGCATTGAAAATCGTCAAAGTTGACGATGGTGACCTTGGCGTTGGGATTGCCCTTTACCGGGCGGCCCTTCACGTCAATTTTGGACATCAAGTCCTGGGAAATATCCATTTGTTCCAGGTGGGCCAGGGTTTTACGGTCTGTAGAGATCAGAAAATCGTGGTGCGTCGTGTTCGTTCCCCCGGTAAAGGAGACAACCAAGTCGTCATAGCCGGCCATGGCGCTTGCCTTGGGCTCGGAAATGGAAATCGTGACCTGTGGAGGCACGTTATAACGGGAGCGAATCTCCGTAGTTATCCGGTGTGTGATCTCCGGCGTGAGCGGGGCTGGCTTTGCAGCAGGCTCTTCTTTCTTTGCTGTTTTAGCCTCGGCCTTGCTGGTGGAAGTGCCGGCGCCAGCTTTCTTTGGGATTGTCGTCCCCGAACTTTGGGAAACTCCTGGCTGAGCAGCCAGGAAAACAAGCAGGAAAGTATTTAGAAAAATGCCGCTAAATCTGAACAAAAATATCACCTCGCCGTACAAGAGAGCTTTCTAAATTATCTCATGGAGGCGCAAGCCCTATCAGGATATGAGCTTAATAAGGGGCGGGGCGGCCTTGGCGGCATTCATCGATCCGGAACGAAAACCTTCAGTATCGAGGGTTACAAACGTGAATCCCAGCGCTTTGAAGGTTCGGGTGAACTCGGCGAACATCTCCGGCGTAAGCGCGCGCGGTAATTCGTCCTGGGCAATCTCAATCCGTGCAATCTCGCCATGATGCCGCACGCGGCATTGGCGAAAGCCTAGCTGGCGCAAGGCTTCTTCTCCCTGTTCGACGGCTGAGAGGGCCTCCAGGGTCACCGGACGGCCATACTCAATGCGCGACGACAAGCATGCGGAAGCGGGCTTTTCCCATACTCGCAGGCCCGCCGTACGCGCCAGTTCCCGGATGTCGGCTTTAGTTAGTCCCGCTTGTAGCAGCGGGGCGGCTACGTTATGTTGCCGAGCGGCCGTCTGTCCAGGACGAAAGTCGCTCTGATCATCCACATTCACGCCGTAGGCAATGGACTGGAAGCCCCTTTTGGCAGCAAATGCCTCCATCACCTGAAATAGCTCGTCTTTGCAGTGGAAGCACCGCTGGCGGTCATTGCGGACGTATTCCGGCCGGTACATTTCGCCAGTCTGGATCACCTCTGTGGCAATCCTATGTTCCTGCGCGAAAGCAAGAGCGTCCTGTAATTGGGTGCGTGCCAAACTGGGCGAATCTGCAATCACCGCGAGCATATCCTGGCCCAAGACCTTGTTCGCCACCCAAGCCAGATACGCCGAATCGACTCCGCCGGAATACGCGACCAGAGTGCGTGCGAGCGACCGGAGCGAGTCTTCCAGAGCGCGCTGCTTAGCGTACAAGTCCATATCTACAATTTTAACGAACCTGATGGCGAAAACCTAAAAGCTTGAAACACAGAGGAAGGGAGGAAGCAGAGGAAAAATGAAGGTTGAAGAATGGATATTCCTAAGTGCAAACAGCTTCTTGAGCCGTCGAGGCTCTCACTGTAGCCGCAATGACTCCTGTGTTACCTCTGTTCCTCTGTGTTTCAAAGGTTTTCAGCAATCGTCGGATCAGAACAGCCGTTCCTGCCGCTTCAGGTTCCCGAACGATCCAATATTTGCCAGCGTGAAAGCGAATCGGTATTGATTTTCATTCCGGACTGAACCCAGAGAAAACCGCCGGTATTCAAAGCTCAAGCCGCAGCAATCCCAGTTATAGGCAGTTTGCGCCGCGCCATATTGCAGCAGATTGAACTCGCGATCAAAACCGATGTTGCCGGCGGCGCTCCAGCCTCTCTTCGTGGGACTGCCATATCCAAGTTGCGCGCGAATTTGATCAAAAAGCGGAGGCACGCATGAAGGCTGGTTGAAAACATGCGGAATGCAGGTAGGTAAGACCGTTCCTGTTGTGGGATCGGTTACAACTTCACCCGGCACCTGCAAGTAGGCATGGCTGGCGCCCACAAAGAAGTCGCCGAAATGAAAGCCCGTATAGAGCGTGCTGGAATTGATGCGGCCCTTCTGGGTGTCATAGTCCAGCTGCCATTCCAGATCGCTGTTGCTGCTGGTGCGCACA
>DASXJO010000046.1:0-10627 GCA_036497385.1 Candidatus Angelobacter sp.
TTCTTTGGCTGGCTGGCCATTGGGATGGTGATTTACTGGCTTTACAGCCGTCGTCATAGCGAGTTTGCGCCAGCTAACGTTTCTGCCGGCAAAGGGTGATGGCTTCTAAATCATTCATTCAGTCGCTACCGAAAGCGGAACTGCACCTGCACCTGGAAGGCAGCGTTGATCCTGCAACTCTGGCCGAGCTAAGCCGCCGTTACAACACTCCGTTGCCCACGGAAAACAATCGCTATGACGTGGCGGGCAGCGGCGATGTGCTCACCGAAGAGGACGTCCGCCGTCTTTATTCTTATAAAGACTTCAATGGGTTTCTGATGGCTTTCAAGTCGGTCACGGAGCGATTGCGCTCGCCGGAAGATTATGAGCTTGTGACTTACCGGCTGATGCAGAAGCTGCGCCAGCAGAATGTTGTCCACGCTGAGGTGTATGTGAGCGTCGGCGTGATTCGCTGGCGAGGCCAGCCGGTGGAACCAATCTTTGAAGGCATGGAACGCGGGCGCGAGCGCGGCCAGCGCGATTTTGGCGTCTCGCTGTTATGGATCTTTGACGCGGTACGGCACTTCGGCCCGCAGGCTGCATCTGAAGTGTTTGATCTTGCGGCGCGGCTGCGTGAACGTAACGTTGTGGGGATTGGCATTGGCGGCGACGAGGCGCGCGGGCCAGCAGAGGGATTTCGCGATCTGTACAAGAAAGCGGCTGACAATGGGTTGCGATTGACGGCGCACGCGGGTGAGACCACGGGCCCGGAGTCGGTTTGGGGAGCACTGAACATCGGCGCAGAACGCATTGGTCATGGGCTCTCCGCGGCGAAAGATCTGGAATTGCTGGAGGTAATGGCGCAAAAGCAGGTCCCGGTTGAAATATGCATCACCAGCAATTTGCGGACGGGCGCCTGCAAAGAGTTGCAGGAACATCCGGTGAAGAAGTTTTTTGATCAAGGGCTGATGATCACCTTGAGCACGGATGATCCAGCGATGTTCCAGACCTCATTGAACAAGGAATTTGAAATCGCGCAGCAGGAATTCAGTTTTACTGAGGACCATTTGCGCGAGCTGGCGCGCAACTCCATTGAGGCTTCCTTCCTCCCAGTAGAGAAGAAGCTGCGTTTTATGCAGCAGATTGATTTTCTGGCATGACAAAGCATATCGGCATTGTTGGTTGCAGTGCGGAAGGCGCGGCGCTTTGCTATCGGACGATCTGCCTGGAAGCAGAGCCGCTGATGGGCCAGTATGCGCATCCTGAAATAACGATGCACACCATCGCGCTGGCCGAGTACATGAAGCCGATTGACGCCCGAGCAGGATGGCAACCCGTGGCTGAGTTGATGCTGCGGTCAGCGGACGTGTTGAAGCGCGCGGGTGCGGATTTCCTGATCTGTCCGGACAATACGGTGCATGAAGCTATGCCATTGGTTGCACCTCGATCTCCGCTGCCCTGGCTGCACATTGCGGAAGAGGTCGGTAAGGAAGCAAAACGCCGAGGCTTCAGGAAGCTGGGGATTACCGGAACAAAGTTCCTGGTGTGTGGGCCGGTATATCCGGAAAAGCTGGAGAAGATGGGCATTGACTATCTGCGGCCGACTGAGGAACAGCAGGAACACATCAATGCGATTATTTTTGATGAGCTGGTGCGAGGCGAGCAAACGCCAGAGTCACTTTTCTACTTTGAGCAGGTGATTGAGTCTTTCAAAGTTCAAGCCTGCGATGCCGTGGTGCTGGGTTGCACCGAGCTTCCCTTACTCGTGAATGAGAGTGAGTCTCCATTGCCGGCGTTGGATTCCACGCGAACGCTGGCGCGGGCTGCCCTGCGATATGCGCTAGGCGCGTAACAGATATAAACAGAATAAAGGAGTCGAATGGTGAAAGTAGGCAGGCGCGTTTGTCTTGCAATGGTGCTGTTCGTGTGTGCGACTGGCTGGGCGCAGACGGCGCCCGCAACAGAGCAGGGCGTTTTCAATTTGCATAAATTTGAGCAGCTCATTGGCAAAGAGACGTACACGCTGACCCGAACTCCAGATGAAGTGACACTAAAATCTGATTTCAAGTTCACCGATCGCGGCACTCCAGTGCCACTCACTGCTTCTCTCACCATGGAGAAAGACCTGACGCCGCTCGACTTTGAGATCAAAGGAAAGATCTCGCGCTTTTCTTCCATAGAAGATTCCGTGCATGGACGCAACGCGGGAGCAGTCACAATTCCGCCAGGAGAAAACGTTTTCGATATCCAGGGATATGCGCCCGTATCAGTGCAGATGATGCTGGTGCGCTACTGGCGGTCACACGGGAGCCCAAAGACGCTGAAGACGCTGCCCCGCGGAGAAGTACAGATCCAGGACCAAGGCACGGAAGCGTTCACCATAGGAAGCCGAAAAATTGAGCTTCACAAGCTTTCCGTGCGAGGGTTGATCTGGGGCATGGAATCCCTGTGGGTCGATTCGCAAGACCATCTGGTGGCGCTGGTGAGCGTGGATGCCGAGATGGACCACTTTGAAGCCGTAGCGGAAGGCTATGAAGACGGGCTCGGGACTTTTGTTGCCGGGGCTGCGCGCGATGGCATGTCCAATCTTGCAAAAGTGGCGGCAGGATTTACGGCACAACCTGCATCGGTGACGGCGATTGTGGGCGGCAGACTAATTGATGGCACGGGCAAGCCGGCGATCGAGAACTCTGTGGTGATTCTGAAGGATGGAAAGGTCGCGGCGGCAGGTCCGGCCGCCAGTACCTCCATTCCAGACGGCGCGCAAATTGTAGACGCGCATGGTAAAAGCGTGTTGCCTGGGTTGTGGGAGATGCATGCCCACTTTGAGCAGGTGGAGTGGGGGCCCATCTACCTTGCCACGGGCGTTACCACCGCGCGAGATGTGGGCAACGAACGGGAATTTATTGTGGCTGCACGTGATGCCATTGCCGCAGGCCAGGGGCTTGGACCACGCCTGGTGATGGCGGGCATAGTAGACGGAAGTGGACCGTTCTCGCTGGGCGTGATTCGCGTTGACACTCCAGAGCAGGCGCGGGAACAGGTACAGAAATACAAAGCTGCCGGCTTCCAGCAGATCAAGATCTATAGTTCGGTGAAACCGGACATCCTGAAAGTTGTCACGGCGGAGGCGCATCGGCTGGGCATGACGGTGACCGGGCACATTCCTTTCGGCATGAACGCAATCCAGGGAATCGAAGATGGCATGGACCAGATCAACCATGTGGAATATCTGACTAAAGTTATGGTGGATCCCAAGTCGCAAACCATTGATCCGGACGCGCCGAATGTGAAGAAAGTAATCAAGCTGCTTCTGGAGCACCACATTGTTGTCGATGACACGCTGGCTTTAATGGAAATAATTTTGCATCCTCTCGATCATCCCATTTCTACTTTTGAGCCGGGCATCTTGAAAGTGGCTCCCGAACTAACAGAAGGACTTGAAACCATGGGCACGCCGCCGACGAAAGCGGATCAGTCCGCCGCCATCTTCCGCGCCATGGAAGCCACCGTGCGCGTACTGCATCAGGCAGGTGTGCCGATCGTCGCGGGAACAGACCAGGCGGTGCCGGGGTTCAGCCTGGACCGCGAAATTGAACTCTATGTGCAGGCAGGTTTCACGCCGATGGAAGCAATACAGGCGGCGACGCTTGTCCCTGCGCGCGCAATGGGAATGGAGAAAGATTCAGGGACAATTGAGGCCGGCAAGCGCGCAGACGTGATTCTGGTGGATGGCAATCCTCTGGAAAATATCAGCGACATTCGCAAAGTGAGCGCAGTGTTTGCGGCGGGAAAAATGTATCAACCGGCGGCTTTGTGGAGTGCTGTGGGGTTCAAGCAGTAGGGAAAGACTTGTTAGTCGCCCATCACGGATTCTTCTTCGCGGGTAGCTTCAATCTGCACCAGTTCCGGTCGGTCGGCTGGATGGAAGGTCTTATGGGACTCCAGGCCTTGAGGAGCGCGCCAGAAATCGACGATTGAAGTCTGGTGCACGCAGGAGATGGTGCAGTTGGGCGCACAAGATTTTTCCGTAAGGAACTCGCGGCGAATATCGCCAACGGTGTATTCGGCGAGCGGCGTACCGGGATAGCCGCGTTGCTGCGAACAGTAATGCACCAGCCCGTTCTCGCAGATATAAAGGTAGCGTGAGCCGGCGCGGCAACGCCAGTTGTTTGGTCGGCCCAGGGCAATGTTGTTCTGGAACTGGTTGAAGCGGGCGTAACTGTGCTTGCCCAGCTTCTTCATCTCGGCGAAAACGGTCTGTGCTTCTTTATCCAGGGGACGAAGCTGACCGGTGCCGTCATGAATAATTCCTACTGTTGAGGTAAAGCCCAGTTCCACGGCGCGTTTGCCGATGGTGACTGCGTCCCACTGCTCTTTGACTCCAGCGCCGATCACCGAGTTGATGTTTATGTGGAACTCGGCATGTTCGCGCAGCCATTGCAGCTTTTTATCCAGCACCTTCAAAGATTTTTTGGATACATCGTCAGGTTTGACGTTATCAATGGAAATCTGAAGGTGGTCCAGTCCGGCTTTGTTCAATTGTTGAATTCGCTGCGGTGTCAACAGATAGCCGTTGGTGATCAGTCCGGTAATGATTCCGTGGGAACGGATACGGCGGATAATGTCATCGAGCTGTGGATGCAGCAGGGTTTCACCGCCGCTGATGGTGATGAGCGTAGTGCCCAGTGCCGCCAGCTTGTCCACACGGCGGTACATCTCTTCCAGCGGCACGGGATCAGAGAAATCGTCGTACTCATTGCAATAGGCGCAAGATAGATTGCAGCGCCGCATGGGAATGATGTGCACCTGAATGGGGTGGTCGGTCGAAAGCAAACCCTTCGCGATCATTTTGAGTTCGCGCAAAGTGCGGTGCGCGGCCTTGAGCCGACGCCTGATCCTGAGTTTCAAGTCTGCCATGTATAAACTAGTTATTAGATCACAGACCGGCAGCCTGGGCGATCAAGAAGCTATTGACCGGGGTAAATTACCAGCTAAATGGTTGAATTTTAAGGTTGTACCGTCTGTTATCCCCGCATGGCGGCAAAGCCCGCACCGAAAAGTTTCACAATGAAGTACCAGACAGCAACGGTGGTAATGGCTGAGCCTATCGAAATCTTCTTTTTGGCATTCAGCGCAAAGCCGATTCCGATCAGAATGACAATCCAAAGTGAAATTACGTCGATGGACGTCAGCATGGTATAGAGGAATTTTGACGTTGTCGCCGGATCCATAAAGTGAGCTGGATTCGTTCCAACGGGATTGTCCATGCGAAACCCCTCGGGGTCGCCGAACGCCAGTGCCAAAATGGCAAGAATACTAGAAACAATTCCTGGCAGCCAACCATACATGACAATCGCCATTGACTGACTGAAAGAAACCTGGGCATCCATCATGAAGTTGAAAGTGGCCATGAGAACCGCCGCAGTTATCAAGACATAGATCAAGATGAATATCGGGGCTCCGTATTCTCCAAATTTGAGGCCAATGGCAGTTCTGGCATAGGCCTGCTCCTGCTGCGCGGGATCGAGCTGCTGAATGGCTTTGTTATTGGCGAGCATGGTGCGCGCCACCTGCTCAAAACCGACTTTCTTGTCGATCGTGACAAAGAACGCAATTGCGGAAATAGAAATCAGGAGCAGGGGCACCCACCAACTCGCATTGCGCCTGATGTCGGTAAATGTTTTGCTGGGCGCGATGAACGTGTTTACGAGGCGTTGCGGCTCAGAAAGACCGGGGCCACTTGGTTCCGGAGCGGCGGGCGAAGAAGCGACTGGATACATCGGTGGCGGTGGCGGAGTTGGACCGGTTGGAGAGCTCATAAACCATCCTACGTGCGAGATTGTCGAAAGTTACTCAAGCTTTGTCGCTGGCAATATCAGCGTTGCTTAGCGAAATGTTCCCATCCGCGCTGAGGCAGCGGCCTGACTCTGCCATTGTCACCCAGAATCTGTATTGCTGTGGAGTAATCTCTGCGGTTCCTTATCTCACCGATCTGAGTGATGGCGACTCCGGCAATCTGGGAGGGGATTTTGGTGCGTTTTGGGGCCGTGAAAAGGAGTTCATAGTCTTCTCCGCCGTGCAGCGCCAGCTCAAGATCGGCGCTTTTGGCGATGGGAACCTTGTTGGATATCAGAATAGCGGCCACTCCACTTTCATCGCAAACATGGCGCAAATCGACCGAAAGACCATCGCTGAGGTCGATCATTGCAGTTGCCAACCTGTGTTTTCGAAGCCAGCTTCCCACTTCCAGCCTTGGTGTAGGGTAAAAATGGAGGTCGGATTTTGTGAGTTTTACTGCCTTTCCAGCAAAGAGCTGTTTGAGGGTTGCGGCCGATCCGCCCAGAGAGCCGGTGACGTAAATCCGATCTCCGGAATGCGCTCCGGAACGGAGAATGGCTGTCCCCGAAGGGACATCACCGGTAACGACGATGTCTGCCGTGATCTGCGGAGCAGAAGAAACGTCGCCCCCTGAGAGTTGAACTTTATAGCGGTGGGCCAAAGCCAGCATGCCGCGCAGGAAGCCGTTCGTCCACGCTGGGGGCAAATCGGCGGGAAGCCCCAGAGACAGGAAGCAGGCGAGCGGCTCGCCGCCCATGGCCGCGATGTCGCTCAGGCCACGGGTTAGGCAGCGTTGGCCTACAGCAGCTGGCGGATGCCAGGAGCGGCGGAAATGCACGTCCTCAAGGCAGAGATCGGTGGTGACCAGCAGCTCAAAGCCAGGTTTGAGGCGAAGGATGGCGCAATCGTCGCCAATGCCCATTTTCACTGCACTGTTCGTAGACGAGGCCGCCATTCGCCGAATTTGGTGAATCAAGCTTCTTTCGCCGGCCATAGAATCCTACAACTATATCAAAACCAAAGACTTAGAATGATCCAAAGCCCAGAAGGCTGGAGGCAGCAACCCAGATACATAGGGAACTGAAAGCCCTAATGAGATCTGTATGGAACTGAAGGACATGGCCCCAACCCGCTTCATCTTAGCCCAGGGCAGTCGACCTTCGTTACCCCACCAACCCCTTCATAGATTGACAGTGCCAAAGTGACTTGTTAAGGTAATTCAACATTTCATAGTTCCTTTGGTCGCGTCATCCCTTGACCAGCGACGGAAGGAATTGCAACCGGTTCAGGGCCTGTACAAAGTTTGAGAAGCGTACCAGCCGGGCGTACTCATCAGGAACAGTCCAGGGCACTTTGAATCGGGGAAATCACTAACAGGAGTAAGCATTTTGCGGAAGCGTTTTTACATCATGTTGGTGGCAAGAAATGCGGAAGGGGAGTTGCTGAAGATCCCCGTTCCCATGCATTACCTGTATGTTTTTGTGGCCGGCGCGCTGATTGGCATGCTTACCATTACCGGCATGCTGGGCTCTTACACCCGCATGGTGGTAAAGACGCAGAAATTCAACCAGCTTCGCGATGAACAGAAAGCCCTGAAATCACAATACTCTCAGCTTGAGCAGATTGCCCAGGAAAACGAGCTGCAAGCACAGTCCCTCAGCTCCCTGGCAGGTGAAGTTTCCTCTCTCTACGGGCTCAAGCCTGATCCGGCATTTGAAGATGATGATCCCGCTTCCGCATCCTTGCAGCAATTTTATGCGCTGCGGAATTCAGCCATGACCGGGGCGGCCTCAGTCGGGATTGGCATGGGTGACGTGCGCGATACCAGCACGCGTGATTGGATGCGGCTGGCGGCGGCGCCCACACTCTGGCCCGTCCAGGGAAGACTTACGGGATCTTTTGGCGAGCGCATTGATCCGTTCAGCGGCGAAGGAGCGTTCCATCGCGGCGTGGACATTTCAGCCGATTACGGCACTCGCATCATTGCTCCGGCGGATGGTATTGTTCGTTTCTCTGATTTCATGAATGGCTACGGCCGCACGGTGATGATTGACCACGGCAACGGGATGAGCACGCTATATGGCCATCTTTCAGGGTTTGCGGTGAGCGCGGGACAGTTGATTCGCCGAGGCGATTCCATCGGCTATGTGGGACAGAGCGGACGCAGCACCGGACCGCATCTGCACTATGAAGTCAGGATCTTCAATACTCCAGTGAATCCGCATAAATACCTGCGGTTCAGCATCAACCAGCAAGTGGCTTCAGGAGCCATGTGAGTTTGTTAGTGGGACGTTGGAATTGCGCCTTGCGACTGAGCTTCTGACCAGATCTTCTTGAGAATCGATTGCGGAATTGTGGCGGTGAAAGTCGCCACATTTTCTTTTTGTGTGGCCTGCAGGCTATCAAACGCCGCTTTGACGTCCTGGTCAGGACCTTTGGTCTTGATGAACTGTCCTATGCTCCGCACCAGCGCCAGATGTGAATTGGCGGAATCCACAATCTGCCGGGCCTGAGCTTCACTTTGCGCACTCACATCGGCGCGCAGGAGCAGCGAGCCGGTATAACGTAGCGAGCCAACTGCGACAGCTTCCGCGGGCAACGTGATGGCAAACCCGCCGGGAAGCTGGACGTTATCCGGCTTGTTGGGAATACGGTCAATGAGCCAGGCCAGGCTGCCGAAAGGAACGTCATTATAATGGCTCAGCAGCACAGGGCCCGTGGGCGGGCTTGACGATCGGTCAATAATGCCGTGGATTGGTTCGGGAGACGCCATGTTGGTAATGGCGACTTTGCCGCCATCGAGCAGCGCGACGCGTACCGTGTGGCCCTCATGATCAATGGAGTAAACGGTGTAATTGCGGTAAGGCTCACGCGCGGAAGAAACAACCTGCAAGTAGTCCCGGAGCCGATTCGGATCGAAATGGCCGGTCAGTATTTCTGATGACTCCACGTCGCGGCCATCCGGCGTGTCCCGGCGAGACATGGCAACTTCATCTATATCGCGTTCAGGCTGTATGCCGGTGCGATCAACGAAATCTCTGTAGTCGCCCTGGGGCTGAACTGAACCGGACTTGTTGAGATCGAATAAATGTACAGGCTTTAAATTGGCATAGAAGATGAGATCGCCTTCGGGGAGAAGGCGGGCAATTTCCGGAACCTGAGTAGTGTGGTGATAGAGGACAAAACCGATGGCTGCGGTGGCAATCGATAAGATGGCCAAAATCAGCAGTTTGCGATGCTTGAGCATTGATGTGACCAGTATAGATTAAGTCACTTTTTTCTGTCGGTATGGTGGCCGCAAGGCAAAGTTCTTGTTAGAATATTGAATTGGAGCGGTACCACGCAGGTTACGTTTCCCCTGACAAGGCATTGGCTCAAGATGTTGCACGCGGATTGCCGCTGTGCTAACTTATTAACTTTGTGCCCGGTTACGGGAAGTTTACGCTGGCGTAGCTCAGCTGGTAGAGCATCTGATTTGTAATCAGAGGGTCGGGGGTTCAAGTCCCTTCGCCAGCTCCAGACAAGCAAAACGGGATTTTCCGGAGCGCGTAAAGCTGGACGCGTTTCGGACACAGCAGGCACTGCGCACACATAAGTAGTTTTTCTACCGGAAGGCAAACCCACGAAGACTTCCCTCAACGTCAGAATTTGACGGTTTATGCGGAAGTATGTTCGCGCGTCCCTTAAATCGCTTTTGTCCTGCGGATAAAAAAGCGCCCGTTTGTGAGCCAGCATAATAAAGAGCCGGTAAGGCATGAAGCGAGCGCCGTGTGGCGCGCGCAGTGCGAGAGACGAAGCAGCTTTGCTGCGGAGTGCTCGAAGGAAAAAAGCCGGGTGAGCATGAAGTGAGCGCCGTTGAGCGCGAACGGAATGCGAGGGCGCAGCAGCTTTACTGCGGAGCCCTCAGAAGGAAAGAGCCGGGTGAGCATAAAGTGAGCGCCGTTGAGCGCGAACGGAATGCGAGGGCGCAGCAGCTTTACTGCGGAGCCCTCAAAAGAACGACGGCTCGGTTCAATGCACAGGTGACCGAGTGGTTAATGGTAGCAGACTGTAAATCTGCCGCTCTTCGGAGCTACGGAGGTTCGAATCCTCCCCTGTGCACCAGATTGAGGCGCTTTGAAGGCGTAAGCAAGGCGTTAGCCGAGCGGGAGTCTTCAGCCGAAATCCCGAGCATAAGCGAGGGATATTGTTCTAGCGCGAGTTGTAAATGCAGATGCGCAAGCGTTTTTATGTGGCACTCGCGATATACGCAGTTCTAGGCCTGGTGATCTGGGCAACGATGGAAGATGTCACGTTGCCGGTTGGAAATGGCCGTCTCGGTATTCGGTCCTTGACGTTGATTGTGCTGGCGCTGTTTGCGGTGAGGACCGTGCTGCACTTTCGCGCTGAGCGGATTCGCGAAGAGCGAGACAGAGAAGAAGTTTCGAGCTGATGTAGAGGCGTTTTTGAAGGCGTGAGTGAGGCGTAGCCGAGCGGAAGCCTTCAGCCGAAATCCTGACCGAAGCGAAGGATCTCAGTTGGTTTTCGGAGTTTTCGAGCTGATGTAGCTCAGTTGGTAGAGCACTCCCTTGGTAAGGGAGAGGTCACCAGTTCAATCCTGGTCATCAGCTCCAGATTAGCAGTCGGCACTCAGCAGTCAGCATTCAGCCGTGAAACAGGCTTGAAAACTGCGGAGGGCAGAGCGTAGTGGAAGGGCTGAATGCTGAGTGCTGCCGGCTGACTGCTGGGATTGGCGGGAGTAACTCAGTGGTAGAGTCACAGCCTTCCAAGCTGTTGGTCGCGGGTTCGATTCCCGTCTCCCGCTCCA
>DASXJO010000047.1:0-1517 GCA_036497385.1 Candidatus Angelobacter sp.
GAGCGAAATCATATGAGTAATGTTGAACACATTACCCCATTGTGTGCGCAAAATCGCGTCCAGTATTTGTGCCGCCGCAGGCAATAGAAAGAATATCCCCAGCATGAGAGCTGTGGCGGCAATACGCCACTTTACCCAGACGGCCACCGCCATCGAAATCAGGGAGATTATGGCAATCCAGATCAAACAGCTAACGACAATAGAGCCTGCCATCCAGAGGTTCTCCCATAGCCAACCATTGCCCTGAAGCTCAGCCTTCACAAAGAACAACAGCAGGGCTGGAATCCAGGTGGTGCAGGAAAGCAACGCTGCCAAAACAGAAATTTTCCCAACGAGATACTCTGTCCGCGAAATTGGCCGGCTGAGATATAACTGCACAGAATGATTGGCAAAATCCTTGGTGATCATGCCTGGACCGCCCCACGCAGCAAGAATGAACCCCATGCCTGCCTCAAAGCCAAGAAAACCAAGAAAAAAGTCATTGTTAACGGTGCCCGGCATTGCATTGCCCACCCGAAGCAGCGCCTGGGCAGCGGCGCTGTGAACAACGTATATGTATCCCAGCGCGCCCAAGAATGGCAGGAAGCACAAGACCGTGTACGCGGCAAACGGCCGCGAATCAAACAATGTTGAAAGGCCGTAGCGTGTGAGCACAGTAAAGCGCGACCACGCCGGGGTGAGCGGCCCGCGATAAGCTTTGTATGTACGCTTATAGACTGCCATTGGCGCTCCCTTGTTGTACTGAAGCTACCTGCGGAGTTCCAGCCATCGCTTTGAGGAAGATATCTTCCAACGTATCTCTCCGGTAGTTCATGCGGCGTATCTGTACCTCATGCTCCGCGGCTGTGCGATAAATCTGGCGCAGATCAATGTTGTCCGGCAGAACAATGCGGACGCGCCCCGCGCCAAAGCTGGCGCACTCGCACCCCAATCCGCGTACCGACTCAAGAAATCCGTTGCCCTGCGTGACTTCCAGTTCCAAGAACTTGAGGTTGGCCTTGCGCTCTTCTTCAAGGTTGCATAGCGCGGCGATGCGCCCTTCTTTGAGGATCAATACCTGGTCGCAGCATTCTTCAATGTCGCGCAACAGGTGTGACGAAATCAGCACGCTTACTTCGCCGGTGTCACGGATTTCACGCACCAGTTGCAGCATGCGAATACGCGCCTCAGGATCAAGACCATTTGTGGGCTCGTCGAGCAGAACAAGCTTTGGCCCATGCGCGATGGCCTGCGCCAGCTTCGCCAGCTGCTTCATGCCCAGCGAGTACGTGCCGAGCTTGCGATAGCGAGCTTCGCCCAGGCCGACATAGAAAAACGCTTCATGAGCGCGCTCCATGGCTTCGCCGCGCGGAAGCCCGGAAAGTTCAGCCATGTAACGGACGAAGCGGACGCCGGTCATATCGGCGATAAAGGCATCGCTTTCCGGCATGTAGCCGATCGCGGCGCGCAGTTCGCGTAGATTAGTTTTAACTTCTTTGCCAAAGATGCGGGCCGCGCCGGCAATGGGTTCATAAAAA
>DASXJO010000048.1:0-5798 GCA_036497385.1 Candidatus Angelobacter sp.
GGTAGCTGAGGTCCTGAATAGCGCGAGCAAAACCAAGCTCAGGAGCGTGCCAGGAATCGGCGACGCCACGGCGCGGCGCATTATCGAAAACCGTCCATTTGAGAGCGAAGAAGAAGTACTGGAAAATAAGGTAATGCCGGAAAAAGTCCTGAAGAACCTGAAAGACACTTTGGTGGATCCCGACGAAGAAGTTGCTTAAGCGGAATTCCTGAATTTCCACCGCTGCCGTGGTGCGCACCAGCGGAACGGTCGCCTTGTCGCGAACTGGCGGCGCAAGGAAAGGCCCTCCCCTGGTCCGCAGAAGATACTACTTAGACGCTGCCACGCCGAAGGCCGCAAGCCAGCCCTCAACTCTTGTCAGTTCCTTAACGTCTCGACAATCCACCCGCCGCCGACGACCACATCGTCCTGGTAAAATACCACGGCTTGTCCCGGCGTGATGGCGCGCTGCGGCTCGTCAAACGTGACACGCACCTCGCCGTTGGGAGCGTTTTCCAGCACGGCAGGCGCAGGCTCATGCCGATGGCGAATCTTAGCCGTCACGCGCATCGGCGTGTTGGCGTCAGTGCCGGAATCATGCAGGCCGTCAACAGCAATCCAGTTCAGTTTATGGGCGATCAGCGTGCGCGAGAGCAAATCGTCATTCCCACCCACGGTTACCTTGCCTTCGGCGCCGTTGATGTTGATCACGTAAAGCGGCGAACCCGTGGCCACGCCCAGTCCCTTACGCTGGCCCACGGTAAAGTTGTGGATCCCCTCATGTCGCCCCAGCACCGTGCCATCAGTCGTGACCAGTTCGCCGGAAGTGTCAGGCAATTGCTCGCCCTGCTCGTTCAGGTAAGCATCGATGAAGCGCTTATAGTCGCCGCCCGGAACAAAGCATATTTCCTGCGAGTCTGGCTTTTCCGCCAGCGCCAGATGATGCTCGCGGGCCAGTTCGCGCACTTGCGGCTTGTTCATGTGTCCCAGCGGAAAGAGCGTGCGGCTGAGCTGCTCCTGCGTGAGACCGAAAAGAAAATATGTCTGGTCCTTGGCCGGATCAGCGGCGCGACGCAGCAGCCAGCGATTGCGCTCCGCGGAAAACTCGCAGCGCGCGTAATGTCCGGTCGCCAGCATGTCGGCGCCAATCTGGCGCGCGGTAATCAACAGCTGGTCAAACTTGAGATGGTTATTGCACAGGCTGCAAGGAATCGGCGTACGTCCGGAAAGATATTCGTCAATAAACGGGCGCACCACATCGCGCTCAAAACGCTCCTCATGATTGACCACGTAATACGGAATGCCCAGGTCCTCAGCCACGCGGCGCGCGTCATACACGTCGTCGATGGAGCAGCAGCGCCCCTGCACCTGCTCCGGCATGCCTTCGTGTCCGGCCAGGCGGCGCTGGTTCCACAGCTGCATCGTCAGGCCCACCACGTTGTGCCCCTCTGCGCGCAGCAAGGCCGCAACGGTCGACGAATCCACACCGCCGGACATGGCTACGGCAATGGTCTGAGTGGGCATAATTGGCCTGTATTCATTATAGATGGTGGAAGGGACGTCCCGATGTAAAGAGCAAAGAAGCTCCGTATAGAGACCTGCCATGCTACGTCTCTACGTCAGGTTTACCGAGGTGCAAAGCGCAAGCCGATGCAACCAGAACCGAAGGACAGCAGGTAAAACAACTGCTCCTTTCCTCTGTTCCTCTGTGTTTCAAAGGTGTTTTGCTGATGCTACTTCGCCGCCGAATCTGCCTGGAAAATGCCAAACGTATTGCCCTCAGTGTCGATGAAATATCCGTGCCAGCACACACCAGGCACAGCAAACTTTGGCAGGGCAATTTGACCGCCGGCGCTCACGATTCGCGCTGCAATAGCGTCGAAATTCTCCACCTCCATCGAGCAGACAAAGGCGTTCGTTCCATGCTCAGATGGCGGCGTCTTTGCGGGACGCTTCAACAAACCGCCTCGCGGCCCTTCGGTCTCAATCCGCCAGTATTCAACCGGCAGTCCTTCCGCCTTGGTGAAAGTCCATCCAAAGATCTCGCGGTAAAAAGCCACGGCGCGGCTGGGATCGTCGGCCTGGATTTCGAAATATGCGGGTGCGTTCATTGTCTATGCAAAAAAGCAGATGCTCACAGTTTAGACGGAGTTCACGGCAGCGTGCGCACCATGATCATCCTTGCGTCTTCCCCACTTCTGGACCGGCGGCGCTTCCGCCAAAATTTGCGGGAACAATACGCCCGCGCGTCTCAGCGCTTCCGTTACGTTGGCACAGATATTTTCCGCGCCCACATGCTGCTCAAATTCTGATTGTCGCATCAATTGCGCAGGCTGCTCGCGCGCTCCACACAGGATCAGCCGGCGTCCGCTGGCCTTCACCCGGTCCGCCAGTTCTTCCAGGGCACGTATGCCCGTGGCGTCAATGGCGGTCATGTTGCGCAGGCGCAGAATCACAATCGGCGGCAGATCGGGAATCTGCTGCATCAGGTCATCAATCTTATCGGCCGCGCCAAAAAGAAAAGGCCCATGGATGCGAAACACAGTCGCATAAGGCGGAATCTCTTTGTCCTGGAGCACGTGCAGCCGGCCTTCATCCAGATATTCTTTCGTCACCCGTGAAATGGTGGTGGTTGCCGTGACCTTGCGGATAAAGACCAGCGCGGCAAGTATCATTCCTGCTTCCACAGCGACCGTCAGGTCGGCAAAAACGGTCAGCACAAATGTGGCTGACCAGCACGCCACCTCCAGGCGTGAGAGCTTGAGCAATTCCGGAATCTCCGCCCACTCACCCATGTTGTAAGAAACAACCAGCAGAATTGCCGCAAGCACCGCCAGCGGAATGAACTTGGCAACCGGCGTCGCAAACATCAGGATCGCCAACAGCGTAAGCGCGTGAATCATTCCCGCAATCGGGCTTCTTGCGCCGGATCGAATATTGGTTGCGGTGCGCGCAATCGCGCCTGTGGCAGGCAAGCCGCCCATCAGTGGTGAAATAAAATTCGCCACGCCCTGCGCGATCAGTTCCACGTTCGGCTTGTGCTTCTCTCCATGGCCAACCAATTTATCGGCTACCACGGCTGACATGAGTGACTCAATCGCGCCCAGCATGGCCACGGTAATGGCCGGAGCAATCAGCGGACGAATCAGGTCCAGATGAAAGTGCGGAATCTTGAACGCGGGCAGCCCAGAAGGAATTCCACCAAAGCGCGTGCCGATGGTCTGTACTGGCAGGTGCAGGAAATAAACCAACGCGGTTCCTACAAATAGCGCAACAATGTAGCCGGGGATCTTGGGGAAAAACTTTCTGCACACCAGGATCAGCGCCAGGGCAAGAACCGCCAGCCCCGTTTCTTCGAAAGAAATTGTGCGGAAGTTTTCCGCCACAGCTTCCAGGCGGCCCAGAAAATTTCCGGGCACGTTTTCAATGCGTAGTCCAAAGAAATCTTTGAGCTGCGTGCTGGCAATCACCACGGCAATTCCGTTGGTGAATCCCACAACCACGGGCCGCGGAATGTATTTCACCGCGCTGCCCAGCCCGGTCACACCCAGAAAAATCAGGAACACGCCGGCGATTCCCGTGCACATGAACAGGCCATCAATGCCATACCGCGCCACGATTCCGGCGACCACCACCACAAATGCGCCTGTCGGGCCGCCAATTTGCACGCGCGATCCGCCCAGTGCAGAAATCAGGAATCCGGCTATCACCGCGCAGTAAAGCCCCGCCTGCGGTGGCATGCCGGACGCAATGGCGAATGCCATGGCCAGCGGCAACGCTACCAATCCAACCGTGATGCCCGCTATCAGGTCAGCAACAAAATCTGGCCGTGAATAGTGCTTCAGGGCCAGTACGGATTTTGGGACCCATTTCGTGCTCATAACGCATCCCGGTTGATCACAAAATGGTCAACACGGGCCAACCATATCATCATAGTGAGCAGTGTAGCTGAATAGGAATTTGCCGACTATCGGCAGAAAGACTTACCTGGATACGAAAGGGGGAACGAACTTGCGCGTGATCTGCGCTCATCCGCGTGAATCTGCGGCGACCTTTTGATAAACCGGAGAAATCTCGCGCAGGCGCGCCACCGTTTCTGGAATCACTTGAATCGCAAAATCGATATCTTCGTTCGTGGTCTGCTTGCCCAGACTGATACGGATACTGGCTCGCGCTCGCTGATGCGGCAATCCCATGGCCAGCAGCACGTGTGACGGCTCAATGGCCCCGGAAGAGCACGCCGCGCCGCTTGAAACGGCCAGCCCTTTCAGGTCAAGCGCAATCACCAGCGCCTCGCCTTCAATGTGGTCGAACCACAAATTGGTCGTGTTCGGCACACGTCGCGCTCCCAGGCCGTTTACGCCCACATCTTCCATTGCGCCCAGAATCGCGTCTTGCAACCGGTCGCGCATCGCGGACATCTCTGCCGGCCCGTCGCTCTCCATCCACTGCTTAGAAATCTCCGCAGCCTTGCCGAGACCAACAATCCCCGGCAGGTTCTCCGTGCCCGCGCGGCGCTGGCGCTCATGGGTGCCGCCGTACATCTGCGGCTGGATCAGCGTTCCCTTCTTGATGTAAAGCGCTCCCGTCCCCTGCGGCGCATGGATCTTGTGTCCGGAAATTGTAAGCGCGTCGCATGCGATTTTCTGCACGTCCATGGGGACCTTGCCGGCTGCCTGTACCGCATCGGTATGAAAAAAGACATCCGCTTGTTGCGCTATTTTGCCGATCTGTTCCACCGGCTGAATCACTCCGGTTTCGTTGTTCGCCATCATGATCGTGATGATCCGCGTATTCGGGCGCAATGCCGCTTCCACATTGCCCGCGTAAATTTCACCCTGGGCGTTCACCGGAACATACGTGACTTCGCACCCCATCTGCTCCAGCCGCTTGCAGCTGTTGGTGACCGCGCTGTGCTCGATGGTGGAAGTAATAACGTGATCGCCGCGCTGCACCAGGCCAAAGATGCCCAGATTGTCGGCCTCAGTGCCGCCGCTGGTAAAAACAATTTCCGCCGGACGCGCATTCACCAGCGCTGCTACCGATGCACGGGCCTTTTCCACCGCCGCGCGGGCGTGCTGCCCATAATGGTGGATGGACGACGCATTGCCGAACTGCTCCAGATAGAACGGCCGCATCGCCTCAAACACCTCCGGCAGGATCGGGGTGGTGGCATTGTTATCAAGGTAAACGCGGCGCATGAGCCTATTGTACGCCGAGCGGCACAGCCGCCCAGCACTCAGCAGTCAGCGTTCAGCATTCAGCATTCGCCAAAGCAACCGGCAACTAGCAATTGGCAATTGGCAATTGGCAATTGGCCCATAAATATCATCCGCAAATCACAACAAAAAACGCGAATCAGAATTTAGTTCTTGATTCGCGTTTTTTCGCGTTGATTCGCGGCTAATTTTCCTGATCTGCGCCTATCAGCGAAGATCTGCGGCGATATTCTTCGGCTGAATGTTACCTTTTATCCATCGCCACGTATTTATTCGGATACGCCGGGCCAATGTAGTCGGCGCGCGGGCGGATGAGCCGGTTATCGTCAAGCTGCTCAATCACGTGCGCGGCCCAGCCGCTGATGCGGGAGACGGCAAACACCGGAGTAAACAGGTCAACGTCCAGGCCAAGCGTGGTGTAAGTGGAAGCCGAGTAAAAATCCACGTTTGCGTTCAGGACTTTGTCATTCTTGATGTACTGCTCAATCTTGGCGGACATTTCATACCACTTGGGATTCGCCGAGCGGCCCAAGTCGCGTGACATGGCGCGCAGGTGCGTGGCCCGCGGATCTTCCGTGTGGTACACGCGATGGCCAAAGC
>DASXJO010000049.1:0-5499 GCA_036497385.1 Candidatus Angelobacter sp.
GTTTTGTTTAATCTGATGCGTTCAGGTGCAGCTCAGGATGCTATTTCCCATTACTTAAGGTATTCACCTCTGGAGCTCCACTACTCTTGAACGTATCTCGTCGGCAAAATCGGCGTCTTTTAATGACCCCAGGTTGATTTCTACGTTAGCCAAGGCCCCAACAATGGCCGCGCTGGCGAGAGTCGAAGCCACTGTAAGGTCAGAAGTCATGTTTTGACTGGTAATGGGCTTCAGCGTCTCGATAACGTCTTTGACCTCGCGCGCCCTCTCCGCCGTATCCATTGGGACGGTGGTTGCGCCTTTCATGGCCGTTTCAATGAGTGCTTCACCATCACTGGAGGTCTTGGCCAGCTTATAAGCCGCTAAGACCCGATTGTAACTTTCGGCGTCCGCATCGATTCCGGCCTTCAATTCTTCACGAAGCTGCGCTAGCCGGGCCAGGGCTGCGCTCAACTGCGGTTCGTATTGCGCATAAGCTTTTTTCGTCCGCGACATTGCAGCTACCATGCTGCCAAGCGCCGCCGCCATAGCAGCAACAGACGCCGCTGCACTGCCTCCGCCGGGGGTTGCGGTGGGTGCGGCAAGCTGTTCGATAAATGGCTCAACTCCGGCGCGGAAGCCTCCAACCGCCATCTTGCCGCTTTGCACGGCGGCGAGCCGGTTTTCCAGGATCATGGAAGAATCAAAGTTTTCCACCTGCAAGAACCACTCGGCCGCCTGCTCCAGGGCTTTCTTGGGAATGAGCCCAACAATTTCACTGCTGATCGGCTGTACGCCGTAGCGCTCCGCTTCGCGCTTGACGAATTCAAAGACACGGGCGATAGGCGTTTGCTCAAAGTCGGTCAGGTTCATCGACACCTGGGCCAGCCCGCGCACTTCAAATCCTGCGCCTTTTACATAGCGCAATCCGCCCGAGGAATATCGCACGGCTTTGGCAATCCTTTTTGCGATGTCCACATCTTTTGTGTTGAGAAAAACGTTATAAGCGATGAGCGCTTTGCGCGCCCCCACGACCGTGGCTCCGGCCGTGGGATGGCAGCGCGGATCGCCAAAATCCGGGCAGCGCGCTGGGTTCACCAGAATGTCTTCTTTTAGACCTTCAAATTGGCCACGACGGATATTCTCCAAGTTTTGCCGATCTGGATTTGTGGCCGCTGATTCATAGAGATACACGGGAACTTTAAAGCGCTTCCATATCTCTTCTCCGACCTTGCGCGCGATGGCGACACAGTCTTCAATGGTGACACCTTCAATGGGAATAAACGGAATTACGTCGGACGCGCCAATGCGCGGATGAGCGCCCTGATGCTTTGTTAGATCGATCAGCTCGGAAGCTTTTCCGACGCCGCGAATCGCCGCTTCGGCAACGGCTTCGCGGTCGCCTACGATAGTGATCACGCAACGATTGTGGTCGGAGTCCATCTCGCGATCCAGTAGCGAGACGCCGGGAATTTTCATCGCCTCGACAATGGCGTCAACGATGCTCTTGTCGCGGCCTTCAGAGAAATTAGGAACGCATTCAACCAGTGTGGACATAACTGGCAAGAATAAAGGCAGCCCAATTGCCAGCGCAACTGGACGGCGGCTGGAGAAACGCCTTACGCTCTTCCCTGCATCTTGGCCCACCACCAGCGGACGCCCACCAGCAGGAAACGCCAGTCGTGAAAAAATTCGGGTTGTTTGTGCTCAAAGGCGTGGCCGATGAACTGCAACAGCCAGCCAAAAACGAACAGTCCAGCGGCAAGCATCCAGAGCGGATGATAAAAAATTGCTGCCACACCAAGCGCCAGCGATACGACGATCAGCGGAATACCAAGACTATGGCACCACCGATTCACCGGATGTGTATGGCTGCTGGCGTACTGCGCAATCCATTGTTCGCTGCTGCGTCCACCAAGCATGGGCGAATTATAACCCAGCAATCCTACTGGGGCGTCAGCAGAAAAACCCGCGTTGGTCCGGCATGGACGTGGCTATCCGCCGTAACTTCCTGATGCTGGCTCACGTTGGGATTTTTCAACCCGAAGGCGACGATCTGTCCTTTCTCATTGATGGAGAACGCGCCAATGAGCACCACGTCACCCGGCAGGTTGCTAACTTTTGTGTTCAGGTCAACCAAGCCAGCCTGGCTGGTCCATAGGAACGCTCTCGTCCCAAGGGAACTTGCGACTTCGCCCACCACCTGACCCGCATTGTTGATGTCGAAAGCTTCGCTATAAACTCCGTCAGAACCCAGCGGCTGCATTCCGGCAGCGCTGGTCCAGACGAAAGCTCGAACGCCGCCACTGCCTTCAGACGCCCCGACCACCGTTCCGTTGTCATTAATGTGGTCGGCACGGCTGCTGGTGTCGCCGGAAAGGAGGCCAAGGTCCTGCATGGCTCCCTTTTGCCATAGAAATGCGTGCGGGCCAGAGCTGGTGTCAGAGACGCCGACAATCGCGCCAAGATTATTGATACCGTGCGCTTCACTGGTTGCGCCACCTAGTGTGCCCAGATCTTGAATGCTGCCGCCAGACCACAGAGCCGCGTGATCGCCGGAACTCCCGACAATCTGACCTTGATTGTTGATGGCAAAGGCTGAACTGGCATTGGTACCGGGCAACGTTCCAAGGTCTTGCAAACCTTGGGAAGTAGTCCAGGAAAATGCGTGCATGCTGGTGGAGGTGTTTGAAGTACCGACCACAACGCCAGAATCATTAATGGCAAAAGCAGAGCTGTAATCGCCGCCGGGAAGGGTGCCCAGATCGCGAATGCCACCCTGCTTCTGCCAGAAAAATGCATGTGTGTCCGCACCGTGCGGATGTCCTGAAGCGCCCACCGCCTGACCGGACTCATTCACGCCATGTATTCGTGCGCTGCCGGCGTGAAGAGTGCCTAAATCCGTGACAGTGTAGGTCTGCGCCCGCATTCCTCCGGAGAGGAAAGCAACGATGGCAGCGATCATCAGCAATTTGGTAGTTAGGCCGCTTTTCATTGTGTCTCTCCTAGAATCCGGTAAATGTGAGCGAGGTGGTTACGCCGCTGGAAACTGTCGTACTCTTGCTCTGTGTTGTAAAGCCGCTCTTCGCGACAGTGACCGTGTACGTGCCCACAGGAATCCAGTTGGTCGTGAGTAAACCTGTGGAGCTGCTGGATCCCGACACAGTGGTTGCAATCGAGCCTCCCTTGATCGTGATGGTTGCGCCGCTCACCACTGCCCCGCTGGAGGTGACAACTTTCACGGAAATCTTGCCTCCGGTCGCTATGGGAATGTTGAGAGTGCTGGTTGCGCCTCCTGTTACGCCGACGCCGAGAGTATGCGACAAATAGCCCGTTTTAACGGCAGTAATATTCTGCGTTCCGGCAGTGACATTCGTCAGCGTATAAATCCCGCTGGTGTTGCTTGTAGTTGATCCGCCGCTCCAGCTTACCGTTGCCCCTGTAACAATCGCGCCGCTGGAAGCATTGGTTATTTTGCCCGTCACGGTCCCAGAGGCAGCACCCGCAGCAAGAGTGAAATTTGCCGTGCTGGTCGCTCCGCCGCTTACGGTGACGCTCTGGGTTACGCTCTGGAAACCGCTGGCCGATGCCACCAGCTGTACTGTTCCAACCGGAACTCCGGTTAAGGTGTAATTTCCACTTGCATCGGTAGTTGCCGTACCGCCGCCAAAACCAACAGATGCGCCAGCAATCCCCGCGCCCGTTGTGGTTTTTACGGTTCCAGTGATTGATCCGCTGCCAGAAACCAGAGTGATGGCCGGGGCAGCGGTTGTGGTTGCGGCAACAACAGTCACAGTTGTTGAACCTGATTGGAATCCGGTAAGAGATGCGTTGATGGTAGTTTGTCCCGCCGGAAGGTTACTCAGGGCATAGCTCCCATCAGCGGCGGTGCTTGTGGTCAGCCCCGCGGCTGAAACCGTGGCGCCGGAAAGTCCCTGTCCGCTTCCGTTTACCACCGAGCCGGTCACATTGCCAGGATTTGAAGGTTGGATTTGCAGGGTCGCTGCCTGAGTGCTTTGTCCCGCCGTGACCGTTACGCTTTCTGAAGCACTCTGGTATCCCGCCAGCGCTGCCGTCACCGTTGATGTTCCACCGGGGACCTGCAATGTGTATCCGCCGTCAGAGCCAGTGATGGCTCCATTGCCGCCGGAAGAAACAGATGCGTCTGCAATCGGCGCGCCTGCTGTGTTCGTAACTTTTCCCGTGATCGTTCCCACCGCAGCCGCAGTTCCAGAAACCTGAATGATGCTGCCGACTGATGGCACGCCCGAGCCGTTCAGGATGAACAGCATGTAATATCCGGGCGGCGCAATGTTTGCATTGGCCGGCATCGTCACGTTGAGCCCTGTACTCGTCGTGGTAAAGCTCAAAGACTGGAAGCTCTGGCTCATGCTGTTGGTATGGGTAACGGACGCCTCACGCAACAAAGTAACTTTAGTGATTGAAGCTGCGTTTGGCGTCCCGATGAACACCGTTTGTCCATAACCAGCACTCACGGGAGCGGAAGAGATGCTGGGCCGCGTGCCCGCAAATAAATAAGGCGGTGAAAACAGCTGAGCATTGGGACCGCCGACATTGCCTCCAGCAGAAAGCACGCGTCCATCGGCCAGCAGCAAGGCCGTTGAGTGATAGCCGCGATAAACGGCAATGCTGGCCATCGTGGTGAACTGCCCCGTGGCAGGGTCCCACATTTCGGTGGGAAGAACTGGCGATGTCGATGTATCGAAGCCACCGGCTTTGCTTCCGCCCACGATAAAAACTTTTCCGTCCGGCAGGATCACCGCATTATGTTGCCGGCGCGGAAAATGCATGCTGCCGGTAAACTTCCAGGCAGGGGTCGTCGCGTTTAAGTCAATAATTTCCGATGTGGCCGTCGGAGGGTTAGCGCCTCCGATGATGGCCACTTTTCCCGGGGCGTACATCACAGCTGGACCATAATCGCGAACCGCGCCGAAATTTGTTACGGCGACATTACTCCAGGAGCCTGTCCCGGCTGTGTTCAAGTAGCGGCTCTGTCGGCTTGGTCCGGCATTGAAAACTTTGCCGTTTGGCGCCACCAGCATGTTGGGATACAGCGGCTGAGAGAGTTGGGCAGTCGTTAGATTCCGCCACGTCTTGGTCGCCATTTGAAAGACCTGAGGAAGCGCGTCAACATTTGTATTTGAGTTGATGTCGCCGGAAACCACCAACACGTCGCCATTTGGCAAAGTAGTCGTGGTCGGGTACCAGCGGCCGACGTTCATGTCAGGCACCGTCGTAAATCCGCTTGTTGCCGGATTAAAAATTACAGCATGCGGATATCCCGTGTAATCGGCGATGTGACCGCCCGCAATAAAAATGCGTCCATCAGCCAGCGTGGTATGCCCGGCACAGAAAAGCCTGTAAGAAGAAGCTGCGGTAGCAGTGAACGTGTTACTGACCGGGTCCCAGATGTTTGGGTGCAGCGACTCGTCATAGTAAGAAACAAAGAATACACGGCCATCCGGCATCAAAGTGGCGTGAACAGCCCTGGTGGGCCAG
>DASXJO010000050.1:0-21146 GCA_036497385.1 Candidatus Angelobacter sp.
TCTCATTCTTCCGGCTTCACTCCATGCTCCTTCTTCATTCGCCAGCCTCTCCAGCAAGCCCACATACGCCCCAAACATCTTTCCTATCAGCCCTTCTGGGAACATCTCCTCAATCACATCCCAGTTCAATACCAGCTCACCGCGCTGCTCACTCACGCTGTGATCCAGATAAACCTGAGGCGTCTGGCTGACACCTTCACGCAATCTGCCCTGCCATGTTGAAACCAGTTCATCGTTTTCTGAAGACCCATCCACCAGCGTGCTGGTAAGCACCACCGGCATGAGCGCGCGTCCAGCAGATCCATGCATCTGGCTTAGCTTGCGCAGCACCTTAACGCCGCTATAGAGCGAGTGATCAAGATCGCTCCAGAGACGCGTTTGCAGGGTTCGTGCCCGCTGTTCGAAAGAACCAGAATGGCCTTCCACAGCAAGCAGCACTAAGGACGTAAAGTCACCCATAATGTCCTTCACCTGTGGATGCAGTGGCAGGCGATGAAACAACGTGAGATTGATGGTGAAACGTCGGGTCGTGCTCCAGGCGCCCAGCACTTCCGCATATGTGGCGCAGATCAATGCTGAAGGTGTAATACCAAACTGTGCAGCGCATCTCTTCAGAATGCGCCAGCGTTCAGCATCCAGCCGTGAACGAAAACGGGTAAAGTGAGGCTTGGTCTCAGCAGACGCAACGGACTTTACCGCCATGGGCAGCATTGGAGCAGGCGGCAGTGTTGGCAAACGGTCTAGCCAATACCGCTCGGCTTCACGATATTGCTCCGAATTTCGCAACGCATGTTCACCCAGCACATAATCACGGAAGGAAAGTTCCAGTGGCTTGAGCGGACCAGGGCAGCCTTGATACAGGTGCAGCAACTCGCGTCCCAGCAAGCGACGGCTCCATGCATCACAGATCAGAGCATCAATGCTCATGTGGACGATATAGCGCCGCTCATCAAGCCTGCTGATCACGATCTGGAACAGCGGCCACTGCCCCAGAGGCAGGACCTGATGGGAAAGGCTTCGCCGCAGCACATCAAAGTCAGGACATCTTTCTCCACCCTTATCACTGAAATCGTGAACATCAATCCGATATCGCGGCACCGTGTCCAAAATCACCTGTGCGCCTTCAGGCAGGACCATCGCGCGCAACATGCCATGACGGTGAATTAATTGCGGAAATTGATCTTCAAAACGCTGCGTGTCCAGATCCAAAAATTCAAACTCGGAATAATTATGTGTGGCAATATCGCCCAGTTCGAAACTGCCGCTCCGCCCTATCCAGTAAGCCTCTTGCACATCAGTGAGCGGAAACGGTTGTGAGGCCGCCTGGTCAGGCACAATCAGCGGCCAATGCCGTTTGGTGGAGACCGCCGGGGATACATCTGCGTGCCGGATGGTTTCTGCCAACCCTGCAAGCGTGGGGGTTTCAAAGATGGCGGAAAGAGGAAGCTGCGCCCCAAACTCTTCATGAATGTGATGCATCAGCTCTGTTGCAATAAGAGAATGACCACCCAGCTCAAAAAAATTGTCATGAACGCCGGCAGACTGAAAACGCAACACCTTTTGCCAGATACCATACAACCGCAGTTCGGTTTCATCCCGTGGCGCTGTTTGAGCAAGCAAAGGCGCTGGAACCGGCAAACGGCTGCGATCAATCTTGCCGCTCGTTGTAAGCGGTAAAGCATCAAGCCGGACAAAAGCGCGGGGCACCGCAGCCGCCGCAAGTTGCGAAGCCATCCATGCTCGCAGGCCCTGCATGCTGGGATCGTGGCCTGGGACCACGGTGAACCACGCTGCCAGCGCTTTCTGTCCCAGAGAATCTTCAAAGCTGCCTGCAAAAGCAGACGCAACCGATGGATGACTTGCCAGCGTTGCGGAAACCTCCGCCGGATGCACACGCACGCCGCGGATTTTTACTTCGTCATCTACGCGCCCGGCAATATCAAGAAGACCATCGGCGCGGTAACGCCCCAGATCGCCCGTGCAATATAGAAGATCGTCAGGATCGTTGCGGAAAGGATTCGGAATGAATCGCCGCTGCTGATCGCGATCATTGAGATATCCCAGGCTGCGGAACGGCGTGCGAATCGTGATCTCACCGATCTCACCTGGCCCGCAAAGACGGTTGCGATCTCTGAGCACAAGCGCCTGCGTCTGCGGCATAGGCGTACCCACCGGCTGAATGTTGACCGGCATGTGGCCGTTGGCAGGAACGCGATAGAAGCACTTGGCCAGCGTGGTTTCCGTAGGCCCATACAGGTTCACGATTTCAACCGGGCCGGAGAAGGCGTTGCGCCAGGCAGTTGCCAATGTATCTGTCAGCGGCTCACCCGCAAAAAATAAATGCCGCAATGCCGGCAAAGGCCGCGGGCTCTGAGTGGCGTCTATCCAGGACTGCGCAATGGATGGAGTCGTGTGTATTCCGGTGATGGCCTGTTGTTCCAGCCATGGCAATACGCTGTGAGCGCCCATGCCGGAACCAGCCTCCGGTAAACACAATGTTGCGCCGCTGATTAGCGGCATGAAGATATCACGTAATACCACATCAAAAGAAAGTCCGGTAAGCTGAGCGAACCGGTCTCCCGGCCGAATGCCAAATTCTGAGCGCTGCCAGGTAAGGAAATGGCTCAGCCCTTTGTGCCAGCCAAGCACAGCTTTAGGAACAGCGCTGGTGCCTGAAGTAAAAAAGATATAGGCAGGTTCTTGTGGTTGACTCTTGCCGGCCCCTTCGTCCAGTGCTTTGCGGCCCACGCTGCTCAGAGCCAGCTGAATCGGGATGTTTGCAGAGAGTTGAGTCTCCATTGCTCCGCCTGTCAGAATTGCCCTGGCTGAGGACTGCTCCAACATGGTCCGCCGGCGGTCCGCAGGCAGCGCTGGATCAAGTGTGAGCAGCACGCCCCTGGCGCGAAACACGCCCAGCATGGCTGCAATCAGTTCCGGGCTTCGCGGGCCAGTCACAGCAGTACAGTCACCGGGTTTCAATCCGGCATCCACAAGCGCAGCGGCAATGGATTCACTGCGCTCCATGAGTTCGGCGTAGGTGCAGGTAACTCCAGTTTGTTCAATAGCGACTGCCTGCGGAGCACGCCGCGCCTGTTCTTGAATCAACTCGGCAACCGGTGGCTGCGCAGGCGCTTCCAGGACCAATGACGGAGCAGGCAGCACAGCGCGCATCGCCTCTGTAACCAGCGAATACTCACTCGCACGTTTCATCGGATGGGCGATAGCCTGCTCAATCAGATAACAAAACTGGTCCAGCATGCACGCCATGCGGTCCTTTGAAAACAGTTCCGCTTGATAATGCAGGCGAATGTGAAATCTGCCATCGAGATCTTCCACGTAAACCGTCAGCGGAAAACGCGCCACGGGTTCGTGAACATCGACCCTTTCAATGGTCAACCCGGAAAGCTGAAGCGGAGAACGCGGGAAGTTAAAGAAGTTGAAGAGGACATCACAAAACGGGGCGCGCTCAATGGATCGCTGCATCTGCAGTTCTGCAATCAGGCGGTCAAATGGAACATCCTGATGATCGTATGCGGCAATGGCAGTTTCTTGACATCGGCGCACCAGGGCGTCAAACGAAGGATTGTCTTTCAGCGCAGTTCGAAATACCAGGAGGTTCAGGAACACGCCGATCAATACATCGAGTTCAGCGCGGCCTCGTCCCGCAACTGGCACGCTGACCGACAGATCATTCTCCCCGGTATAGCGTGCAAGCAGGATGTTGAAAGCCGCAAACAACACCGCAAACGGTGTAATCCCGCGAGACTGCGCTGCTGACCGGACGGCGCCTGACAACTCATTGGAAAGCGAGGCCCGCACAATGCCCGACTCAAACCTACGCACGTCCTTAAAGCGGCCATCCAATGGCAGGTTGAGCGCGGGATTAGCCCCCTCAAGCTGGCCTTTCCAATAATCGACCTGCTTGCGCAGCTCGTCGGTTTCAAGATTGTTTCGTTGCCATGCCGCATAGTCAGCATATTGAATGCGCAGCGGAGGCAGTTGGGTCCCATCGGTTTCGGGATAGAGCGCAGCCACTTCCCGGGCAAACACTCCCATGGACCAGCCATCACAAATGGCATGATGCATAGTCACGAACAGAATATGTTCTTCAGGAGCCAGCCGCACGGCTCGGATATTGAACAATGGTCCGGTAGCGAGTTGGAAGGGGCGCCTTGCTTCTTCCGTTGCCAGCCGCTCAAGTTCATGTTGGCGGTCGTGCGCGGAAAAAGAAGTTAAATCAAAGCACGGCAACGCTACATCCAGATCAGGAATAATTTCCGGCGCTGGAGCGCCGTTGCGCACAGGAATACGCAGCCGCAGAGACTCCTGCCTGCGAACTACTTCCTTCAGCGACTTACGCAGACGATCCAGGTTGAGCGGCCCTGTCAGCCGGAGCTGGCCATGTTCGTTATAGAGGCAGCGGTCAGGATAGAGCTGGTCTGCAAACCACAACCGTTGCTGGGTAAAAGAAAGCGGCAACTGGGATGCATCTTCACGCCGAGGCAAATGTGGAGCCACGCCGGGTTGCGGCATGCGCGCCAGTCGCATACGTTCAAACAGAGCGCGCCGTTCCGGCGGAAGCGCTTTGATACGATCATAAGCTTTAGGTGGCATTCCTTTGCCGGTGGTGCTCATCGTCCCCCTCCGGCAGTGGCAGTTTGCTTCAGTTGCATGCGTACTTCTTCATCGGAGAGCCGGTCCAGCTCTGCCAACAATGCCTCTAATTCCACTTCGCTTTCAACGGGAATGGTCATGGCCTGGATCACCTGGCCCAGCTCCGCGATGGTGGGGGCCTGGAACAAAGCCGGCAACGGCAGATCAATGGCGAACAGAGCTCGGAGACGCGCCGTAGCTTGCGTGGCCAGCAAGGAATGGCCACCTAGCTCAAAGAAGTTGTCAAAAACGCTGATGCCGCTACGCTGCAAAAGTTCTTCCCAGACTGCGGCAATTTGCTCTTCCATTGCATCACGAGGAGCAACGCGTTCTGCGCGCGCTGTTGTCTCTTCCTGCTGGGGCGTAGGCAGAGCAAGCCGGTTTACCTTGCCATTGGGAGTGAGCGGCAATGCGTCCAGAACCACAAAATCAGAGGGCACCTGATGCGCCGGAACCTTTTCCGCCAGAAATTCCCTTAACTCCGCGGCACTCACCGTCACACCTTGGTTCGGCACTACATAGCCAACCAGACGGGCGTCATTGTCAGAGAAACCTTCGCGTGCCACTACCACGCTCGAGCTGACTTTCGGATGGCGTCCGAGCACTGTCTCGGTTTCACCCGGCTCAATACGGAAGCCACGGATCTTGACCTGATAATCGAGCCGCCCAAGAAAATCGAGCGTTCCATCCGGCATCCAGCGTACCTGGTCGCCGGTGGCAAAAAGACGCGCTCCCGGTTTGTTGCTGAATGGGTTGGGGATAAAACGCATTGCAGTCAGGTCCGGACGGTTGTGATAACAGCGGCTAATCATGTCGCCACCCACAAACAACTCTCCTGGAACCCCTATCGGCAGTGGTTGGCGCTGCCGATCAAGAACGTAAGCGGTAGTATTAAAAATGGGTTTTCCGATAGGCGGCTCGGGTGTGCCCGGCGCGACCATGGCAAAGGTTGAATAGGTAGTTAGCTCCGTCAGGCCGTAAAGGTTATAGACACGTTCAACCGCAGTGTTCTCATAAATTCGATTCAGCAATGATCCCGGCAGAGGCTCTCCGGCAAGCGCAATTGTTTTGACGGTTTCCGGAACACCGCCAATCCTCATCAATTCGACAATGGCGGAAGGCACTGTGTTGAGCAGGGTAAGATTGGTGGCCTGCGGCATGGATGCGAGCGCCAAAGCGTTCTCGGCCAGTATCACGGTTCCGCCGCACAACAAGGGCGCGAACAACTCCATAATCGACAGGTCAAAACAAATGGAAGTTGAGAATAGGACTTTGTCGAGCCATTCACGGCGAAACTCAGCCAGCACCCAGTCTAGAAATCCCGCAGCATGGCGGTGCTCAAGAATCACGCCCTTCGGGTTTCCCGTGGAGCCGGAGGTGTACAGCACATAAGCGGCGTTTTCCGGGGTTGTGCCGGATTGCACCTTATAATAAGGATAGGTTTCAATCACGGCGCTTTCTTCTTCCAGCAGCAGGCAGCGAAGGGATTCCGGCAAACGGTCACGAAACACCCTTTGAGTCAGCATGAGTAGCAGCCCTGCATCCTCCACCACGAAACGCAGCCGCTCCGCGGGATACGCAGGATCCAGCGGCACGTAAGCTCCTCCGGCTTTCAGCACGGCGAGAATCGAAACCACCATGGAATCCGTGCGGTCCATGCAAATGCCCACACGCGACTCCGGGCGGACACCGAGATGGCGCAGATAGCCTGCCAGCCGGTTGGCGCGCGCATGCAATTCTGCGTAAGTGAAACGCCGCTCTTTCCAGATCAGGGCCAGAGCATTGGGAGTAAGTTCTGCTTGCCACTCCATGCGATCATGCAGGCACCCGCCAGAAACTTCTCTCTCCGTTTGGTTCCACTCATGAATCACCTGAGTCTGCTCGGCTTCGGTGAGCACGCAAAACGATTCACAATCCTGGCCGGGGTGCATGGCCATGGCCTCTAAAACGCGTAAGTGCCATTCAGCGTAGTGGCGCATCTGCGTGTGGGAGAAAAGCCGTGCGTTGTAATCAAGCGCCAGCAGCAGGTTTCCTGTTGTATGGCCTATGTTGCAATGCACAGTGAGCGGAAAATACGTTTGCTCGGAGGCATAGCCTTCCAGAATTTCAGCGCCGCTCGATTGCTGGATATGGCTGTAGACGCGGAAATGAGTGAAATTGAAGACCGCCTCAAACAGCGCCTGCCGCCCGCGTTGGCGTTGAAGCTCCGCAATGGGATAACGGCGGTGTGGAAGCAGCGCACGCTCAGCCTCAAACACGGTACGCACCAGCTCAAGCCAGCTTCCGGCCACATGCCGTATGCGAAACGGCAGCGCGTTGAGATGAATACCCAGCACTCTGTCGCCATCAGCTATTTCAGGCCGGCCATTTGCAATCAGCCCGGTGAGCACATCCGCACCTGAAAATACTGACATGGCTTTTACGTGAGCAGCCAGGACCACGGACTTGATTGGAGCACGCGCCTCCCGGCATAATCTGCGCAACCCCACAACAATTTCTTCCGGAACCTGAAACTGGATCCGCCGATTTATTGGCCCGCTGTTCGCGCGTTCGCCCCAGGAAGGAATGTGGTGGCAGGTGCTGCCTTCCAGCATTTCATTCCAGAACTGATGGCTGGTGTCTGAAGCCAGCGCTTCGCGTTCAAGTGCAATAAAGTCCGCAAAAGTGGCCGCCAGTGGCGGTTCGGGCGCGACCGGCGCTTCCAGCAGGGCGGTGTAACCGCGCAATAATTCTGACAACAGCGAGGCCGCGCTCCATCCATCCAGAAATGGTTCGGCCAATGTCAGGTGGAAGTCATCTTCTGAATGGCGGTGCGCGGCAACACGCACCAGCGGCTGCCTGCTCCAGTCAAACTTGCGGATTTTTTCCTCTTCAATCCACTCAGCAAAATGCTGGCTGCGCTCATTTTCACTGAGCACGCGCAGGTCATGGGTTTCCAGGTTGGCCAGGGCGTCAGGATGGACGAGCTGAACCGGCTCAGAGAAACGGGTGAAATCAAAGGAAGTACGGAGGATCGGATGCCTTACGATGACCCGCTGCAAAGCCTCTTGAAGCACATCTTCGTCAAAACGCGCCCGCAAATGGATCGTGGTGACATAAGTTTCGTAGTCAGCGCCAAATTCCCCGTGGAAGAAAAGACCTTGTTGTAGAACGCTCATTGGGAAAGCGTCCTCAAGCCCTTCGGGCAGTCGCGCCCGGTCTGTCTCTGACAGAAGCGTGAACGGATCACGCCGTACATGCGGGGCCTCGGCCCGGGTCTGGGTTTCCAGATGATGGGCTAGATCACGAATCGTTTGAAACCGCAGAATGTCTGGCAAGGAGAGATTCAGGCCTTTGGCGCGGGCGCTGGCAACCGCTGCAATCGCACGCAGAGAATCGCCGCCGAGTTCGAAGAAATTATCATCGACTCCCGCAGCCTGTACATTGAGCACTTCAGACCAAATCTCGACCAGGACTTCCTGCAAAGGCGTGACCGGCGGCACATACTCATGTGCAGCGGTCATCAATGCAGGTTGCGGCAAGGCACTGCGATCAAGCTTTCCGCTCGGCGTAAGCGGCATGCTTTCCAGCAAGGTCAATGACGAGGGGACCATGTAGCCGGGCAGTTGACTTGAAGCAAACAGGTACAACTCTTCAAAGCCGGGCCATGGGCCTGCCGCCGTAGCAAAGGCGGCCAACTGCAATTCGCCCTTCTCTCCGGTCACGGCAGTTACTGCAACCTCCCGCAGCGCGGAATGTTTCATCAGCACGGCTTCTACTTCTGCTAATTCAATGCGATTGCCACGCACTTTCACCTGACGGTCAGCGCGGCCAAGGAACTCGATAACACCATCCTTCCCGTAGCGTGCAACGTCTCCTGTGCGATATAAACGCTCCCCACCAATCCTTGAAATTGGATCAGGAACAAACCGTTCCGCTGTTAGTTCAGGCCGCTTCACATAGCCGCGTGCCAGTCCCATGCCGCCGATGTACAACTCTCCTGCAACCCCCAGCGGAAGCGCTTGCATTCTCTCGTCCAGAATATGAATGCGTGTGTTCGCAATGGGCCGTCCGATTGGAACGCTGCCGGCGAGTGTCTCCAATTCGCAGTTCCAGAAGGTAACGTCGATGGAAGCCTCGGTGGGGCCATATAAATTTTCCAGGCGGACGTTCAGCTTGCTGAAGAAGAGATTTTTTAGATCTGCGCTCAATGCTTCGCCGCTGGCTATTACCAGTCGTAGTGACTCGCAACGCTCAAGCTCACCAACTTCAAGAAAAGCGCGCAGCATGGAAGGCACAAAATGCATTACCGTAATCTCTTCGGTGCCCACCAACTGACTTAAGAGCAAAGGGTCTTTATGCGCCTCAGGCGGAGCCACCACCAATGTTGCACCCACGATCAAAGGCCAGAACAGCTCCCATACGGAGACATCAAAACTGGTCGGTGTCTTTTGCAACACTTTATCGCTATCCGTAAGGCGGTAAGCTTCCTGCATCCACAGCAGCCGGTTTACAACTCCACTGTGCGGGATCGCCGTGCCCTTGGGATAGCCGGTGGACCCGGATGTATAGATGACGTATGCAGGATTTCCTGGGACACAGCGGGTGCGCGGCACATGCTGCGTTTCCCAACTTGGCTGGGCGGCCTCTGCATCCAGATCAAAAATATTTCCCGCGAAGCCCTCAGCCACATGGCGCGTGGCTGCGTGAATCAATAATGCTGAGGGAGCGCCATCCGCCAGCATGTACCTGATTCTTTCCGCGGGATAAGACGGATCAATGGGAAGGTAGGCCGCTCCCGTTTTCAGGATGGCAACCACGCCTACCATCATCTCCAGACAACGTTCCACACAGATGCCTACCAGAGTTTCCGGCTCAGCTCCGCAGGCCCGCAGACGATGTGCCAATTGAGTAGAGCGCCGGTCAAGCTCGGCAAAGGTCATGGAGCGCGTGCCGAACCGCACGGCTTCCGCCTCTGGCGTGCGTTGAATTTGCAACGCAATCAGTTCATGGAGAAACAGGCCGCGCTCCGGGAACTCGCGTGCTGTGTCATTCCAGCCATACAGGATTTCGTCGCGCTCCGCGCCCCGCACCAGCGGCACGTCGCGGACGCCCCGATCCTCGTCTGCAACCATCTCTTCCAGCAAACCCGTGAAGTGCCGGGTCATGCGGCTGATCGTGGATTCATCAAACAGGTCTGTGTTGTATTGCAGAAATCCGGGAATCTCATCACCAATCTGGGTGGCCACCAGCATGAGATCAAACTGGGTACTCTGCTGCGGAAGCGACATAGGCGTGAAAGACAGTTCACGAATTCGCATCGCGGAACCAGGCAGATTCACAGCCAGAGGAAGCAAATCCACGTAGCCAGGCGGGGCTTGCTGCATGACCAGCATGGTCTGAAAGATTGGTGACCGGCTGGCGTCCCGGCCATGCCCCAGCCGTTCCGCCATCAAATGGAAAGGAAAGTCGGCATGCTTAAGGGCGTCAAAGGCAGCTCTGCGAGCGCGCCCCAGCAGGACGCCGAAGCCTGGATTATCAGCAATGGATGCACGCAACGGCAGTGGATTTACAAAATAACCCACCAATGATGCAAGTTCAGGGCGGCTTCTACCAACAGCAGGACAACCGATAATGACTTCATCCTGTCCCATATATCGGGCCAGGAACACATCAAAAGCAGCCAGCAGCCCGGTGAACAACGTGGCGCCTTGATTTGCGCAGAGCGATGTGAGCCTGGCTGAGAGATTTTTTCCAATGCACAATGGCACCTGGCTGCCGTTATAGGTTTGAATTTCCGGACGCCGCCTGTCTGTAGGCAGATCAGAAACTGGCAGCTTTCCAGCAAGCTGGCCGCGCCAATACTCCCATAGGTATTCACGCTTACCCGCGGCAATTTCTTCGCGTTCGCGCATCGCATAATCGCCATAGCTCATCTTGAGCGGCTCCAGGGACGCCGTGGGAGTGTTGTACAAAGCCATCAGCTCTCGCCAAAAAACAGCAAGCGACCAGAAATCAGCCACAATGTGATGGACCGCCAACAGAAGAATCCAGGTCTGTTCACCGGTATGCAAAAGCCGTACACGCAGCAACGGCCCGTTCGCTAAATCGAATATGCGTTGGCTTTCCTGTAGAAGAAACCGGTTGTGTTCGTCATCTGTCCAGGATTGCGTCTCGATTTCCTGAAAATCCACCTCTCGCACGGAATGGACCGCCTGTATGGGTTCGCCTGTGGCCGCTGGAAAAGTGGTACGCAGTGCTGGGTGACGTTGCACAAGAGTTGCAAAGGCGCGTCGCAATGATGCCGGATCGAATGAGCCTTCAATTTTTACCGCACGGGCAATGTTGTAAGCGGCGCTTTCCGGAGCAAGTTGATGCAGGTACAGAAGAGCAAGCTGGCCATGTGACAGCGGGTAATAGCGAACGCCTTCTTCAGTTGAACCTGCTTCAGGCAGATCAATCGGAGTATCCACTTCTTCCGCCATGCAACTGGCTATCTGTTGAGCTAGCGTGGCAAGCGTGGGATGCTCCAGAATAGTTGTAAAGCCCAGGGTAATGCCAAACTGAGTCTGGATACGATGATTCAGCTCCACCATGGCGAGAGAATCAAAGCCAAAAGAAGTCAGGACGAGGTCTGTGGCCACACTCTCCGGCGCAATGCGCAACAACGAAGCCGTCAGAAATTGCAGGGCCTGTGTGATTGCCGCTGTGCGTTCCGAGGAAGGCAGTGCAAGTATGGCTTCAGGTCCGATAGAATCCAGGTCCGGTTCAGCAGCAGTACTGCGCCAGGAGGCCAACGCTTCCAGTTCACCAGCCAGCCATGAATCCCGAAGCGCGTTGCGTCGTAGCTTTCCGCTTGTGGTGCGCGGAAGTAACCGTGCCCGCACCAGCACCACCTCAAATGGAAGCACGTCATGTTCGGCGGCGATCGCGGAACGAATCGAGTCAATGACAGCACCGGCCTTGGAGGTGTCCCATCCTCGTTCCATTTCCTGAACCACAATAATGCCTTCGCCATCCTGAGTTTCTGCGCTGAAGGCCGCTGCCTGTTGCGCGGAGCCATGACTCAACTCGGCAGTTAATTCAATGTCCTGCGGATAATAATTCCGGCCGCGCACAATGATGAGGTCTTTGAGGCGGCTGGTGATGAAGAGCTGCCTGTCGTAAATAAAACCCATGTCTCCGGTGCGCAGGAAACGCCGCCCGTCAGATCCGGTCAGGGCCGCTTGGAAGATGTAGTCTCTGTCGTTGGATTCCCCCCAATAACCAGTTGCAACACTTGGACCCTGGAGCCAGATTTCTCCGATTCTGCCGTCGCATGTTGGCCGGTTTGTCTCCGGATCAACGATGACGACTTGCTGGTTGCCGAGAATCGGGCCGCTTGCTGTCAGCGGTCGAGCGTCTTCATCTTTGGATTCGGCAATTGCTGCAACACCCTGGCGTAACTGGTCTGTATTGAAACGGCGCAGTTCACCAGCCCAGTGCGCGCCGCTCACCATCAGTGTGGCTTCTGCTAATCCATAACAAGGCAGAAAGGCCGACGCGCGAAAACCGCATGCTTCAAACCCTTCAGAAAAGCTGGCCAGCGTGTGTGCCTGCACTGGCTCGGCGCCGTTGAATGCTGCCGCCCAGCAGCTCAAATCAAGCTCCGCCCGGTCTTCCTCCGCAATTTTGCGTACGCATAGGTCGTAAGCAAAGTTTGGTCCGCCACTGGTGGTTGCCCGGTAGCGCGATATGGCTTGCAGCCAGCGAACCGGCCGCTGCAGAAAAGCGAGCGGCGCCATCAGCACACAAGGTATACCCAGATAAACCGGATGCAGGACATTGCCGACCAGGCCCATATCGTGAAACAGGGGCAGCCATCCGCATACAATGGAAGAAGGTCCGTGCTGAAATGCCTCCTGCATTAAAAGCTGATTGTGCAAAAGGTTGCCGTGAGTCACCATTACGCCCTTGGGCGAGCCTGTGGAGCCTGAAGTGAACTGTAAAAAAGCAAGCGTATCGGGCGTGCATCCAGGCGAGTTCCACTTCTCGGCTAGATTCTCCTTCGTCGGCTCATAGGAAAGCCATTCAATTACGGCAAAGGCCGGGTCGCCTGCAAGAGTCAGCCGGAAGATATTGAGGGCAGCAGCCGGGCCAAGCATCACGGAAGGTTGCGCTCTACGCATAATTGCTTCCAGGCGGGCGTAGTTGCGGTGAGAACCTCCGGAGCGCGGCTGTGGACATGGCACCGCAACCAGGCCAGCATACAGACACCCGAAAAACGCGGCTATGAAATCCAGACCGCTGGGAAAGAGCAGTACTGCTCGACTACCCGGAGCAAAATGTTGCTGAAGCCGGACGGCCCAGGCACGCGCGCGAAGATCTAGCTCGCCATAGGTGATAGAGATTTCCTGCTCTTCACCATTGCGAAGAAAAATATAGGCGATCTCGTCAGGCGAAAGCTCCGCACGCCCACGCAATACATGGACAAAGCTGGAACTCCCTTGTAGTGCATGCCCGCCTCGACGAGGAAGATTGCACAGATTGATCATAGGTCTAACTCTGCCGCGGATTGCGCCGCAAAACCTCCTCGACCTGTGTCCGCTTCAAATCTACTGCCACCTCAAGGGCTGTTTTGCCGGCATAATCCTTTAACGCCGGGTTGGCACCATGAGCAATCAGCCATGTAGCAAGTTCAGGGCGGTTCATCATCACCGCGCCGTGCAGTGCTGTGTTCATGCCATCGCCGGCATTTACATCCACTCCATGCGCAACCAGAATTTCGGCAATTTGCACATCGCCGCCCAGTGCCGCATGGAACATCAAGGGAATACCGTGAGAGCCGTCTTGGCGAATTTGCCCGGGATCAGCCGCCAGCATCGCCTGCACCTGCTCGCGCATCGAAAGCATGGCCGCCGTGCAGATATCGAGAGGAGCTCCCTGGCTCAATAAATACTCCGCGATTTTTTTCCGGCCCATATGCGCTGCTGCGCCCAGCGCCGTCTCAGCCTGTGACGAGCGCGCATTCAACAGCTCTTTATGCTCGCCCAGCATCGACTGGACCGCTTCCAGATTTCCATGTGCAGCGCCTACAAACTTGTCAACTAATTCCTGGTTCACGGCTTCGGCAGACTTCATCGCATTCTCCTGATTCATTGTTTTTGTTTTGGGACTTGCATTCATCTGCCGATACGTTCTCCGGCCGCGGCTATGACAGACTTGGTCAGATCAGGCGGACGCGCCCATATACTTCCGGGTTACGCCATAGCGGAAGAAACGCCGTGACAAGTAAAACGCCAGAACCGCCCAGGCTACCGCCATGCCCAGCGTTGACCAATGCAGACGGCCCAACAGCGCTTCGGACGGAATCGTGATGGCAACGCCAATCGGCACGAGGAAGACCAATGAATATTTCAGCCAGAACGGATATAGGGTGGAAGGCCAGCGTCCGGCTTCAAACATGGCAAAGAAAATGACAACAATGTTTTCAAGCTTCACTACCCATAAGGACAAGGTGGCAAGCGTAATCCAGAAGGCATACAGAATGGCGCTGCCCGCAATCATAGTGATGGCAAACATCAGCACCTGTTGCATGCTGAAACCTTGGCGCAGCCGTACCAACCCAATCGTCATCACTACAATGCCAACCAGCATGTCAACGGTCTGGAATACAACCACTTTGCGGGTGCTCGCCATAAACTGGTGATTGACCGGCTTGGTCAATAGATAATCCAGGTTTCCCTTCCACACATCGTTCATGAACTGCTTCATGCTGGGCGCGAGAACCATATTGACAAGGCCGCTCAGGATAAACCACCAGCCCAGCAGGACCAGCAATTCGTCCCAGTTCCATCCTCCGATGGTGGTGGTCCGTGTGAACACAACCCAAAGCACGGATATGCCGCTCCCGAATTTGATCAGCGTTTCAAACAGGTGAAGAAAAAAATTAAAGCGATACTCGGCTTCATTGAGAATGCCGAACTTCCAGAAGAGCTGGAACAGCTGTGCCGATTTCATAAGCCCACCGCCGTAAAGCGCCGGATTCCCCCGCGCCATGTAACGACCACCAAGACTGCCTGAACTGCCACCCAGAACACCTGCATGCCCAGACCAGTCAATATCTGCTGAGTTGTAAGCCGTCCCAGAAGAGCCTGGACAGGAAAATCGATCATCCAGCGGAACGGCAGGAAGTCTGCGGCCATCCGCAAGGAATTTGGCATCATCTGGAGCGGAGCAATCTGTCCGGAGAAGATCAAAACAATAAAGAAGAACACGGTGTTCACGGCGTCCACCTTTGTTGAGTACAAGGCCGCAGTGGTTGCCACGATCCAATCAATCGTATAGCGCAGCGCAAAAGCCAGCAGCACTGTGGGAATCGCGGCCAGCAGCGTCAATGGAGTCACCTGCGCATGTGCGTGAAAACTGATCCAGAGGGCCAGCCCGGTGAGCAGCATGATCGGCACGGTCACAATTTTGAAAGCCACGTTTTCCGCCAAGTCCTGCATGAAAACCGGATGCGGCCGCAACAGCACATATGCCAGATATCCTTCACGCACGTATGACTCCCAAAGGAAAACCGCCCAGGCTTGCGTACTGTGATTCACCAACATGACCACAATGAAATAGGCCGCGATATCGCCGGTATTGAAGCCAACAATGGATCCGCCCATGCGGGAAGCGGCGCTCTGCCATACGGCGAGAAGCACCACTGGCGGAAGAATCATTCCCACCAGCCAGATCACTGTCTCCACGCGATAAGAAATATAGCGAGTTATGTTGATGCGGAAATAACTGGCGTACACAGTTAGAAATCTTTTGATTCGTTTCATGCAACCTCACTTGCAGAATGGCCGAGACAAAGCAAGCGATTTTTTTAGACCGCTGCCATTTCAGCCTGGTTGGCATAAATGTATTTAACAACGTCAGTAACGGGTGGATTACTGACATCGAGATCTTGAACAGCCACCTCATTCAACAGGCGGGACACGATGCGCGGAGCGGCTTCTTTGATAACCCGCAACGTAACTATGCCACGCTCACTTGCAATAACTTCTCCGTAGGAACTGAAATCCGGTTGGGCGACGCCGGGCTTGATGCGCACTTGCACTGTCTTATACGGCAAGAACCGTTCCACGAGCGCGTCCAGACCGCCATCAAATAGCAACCGGCCCTGATCGATAAAGATGACCCGCTCGCATAACGCTTCCACATCGCCCATGTAGTGGCTGGTCAGCAGTATGGTCGCGTCATAACGGCGATTGTATTCAGCGATATACTGGCGGAAACGATGTTGCGCCAGTACATCCAGTCCAATGGTGGGCTCATCCAGAAACAGCACGTCGGGACGATGCAGCAGGGAAGCGGTCAGCTCGCATTTCATGCGCTCACCCAATGACAGATTGCGCACCGGCTTATTCATTAAGGGAGCCAGCTCCAGAAGATCGACGAGCTCATCCAGAATCCGCTTGTACTCCGGGCCTGAAACGTCGTAGATCACGCGAAAGAATTCAAAAGTGTCTATTGCGGGAACGTCCCAGACCAATTGATTGCGGCGGCCCATGATCAGCGTAATTCGCTTCAGAAATTCCTGCTTGCGTTGCCATGGTCTGCACCCTAAAACCTGGACGTCTCCCGCACTGGGATAGAGAAGGCCGGAGAGCATTTTGATGGTGGTTGTTTTTCCCGCGCCATTGGGACCTAGAAATCCCACCATCTCACCGCGCTGTAAACTAAAACTCAGATCCTGAACAGCTACAATGTCTTTCCAATCACGCCGAAACAGGCTCTTGAGAGCGGCGCCGACACCCGGTTTCCGCTCATGGATCTTATAGACCTTAGCCAGGCCATGCAACTGTACCGCAGGTTCTGTACCAAACTTCACCGGCATATCTACGATCCTCCCGCCAATGCTTCGTACGCGTCCTTCAGAAAATTTTGTTGATTATTCTACTGAGTCAAGCGCAGCAAATCCGAGCAACTATACCATATTGCTTTTCACCAAGTTAAAACTTTTATTATATTTTCTAGAGTAGTGGCATCTACCACATTTATCTCGATTGTTTAGCTAGTAGATAAGACAGAGAAATAATTTGGAATATTTACTCCGGATTCTTATCTGCAAGTTCCATTTTGGGATTGCGATAGATAGCTTAGGATGGGATGTATAGATTAAAAACCCATCTGTATTCGGCAGCTATATTTTTCTTTCCCTCTGCAGCATTGACCCAGACAAAAGTGTTAAGGATAATAGACCCGCCTGCGGCAGAAACTGCTGCAGTTAGAGTAGCTGGAGAGACATAGCGAGACCAATGAGATCGAACAAGCTTGAAGAAGGGTGGGAAAAGGCAGGGCATGTCGCATCGCCCGATCCAGCCTTGTACCTTGATACCGTTAGCGTTACCAGCTTTGCCCGTGACTATAAACGCCGCACTTTCTCCATGCTTGCCCCCCGCCCTGGCACCCGCTTTCTTGATGTGGGGTGCGGCACGGGCGATGACGTACTTGAACTCGCACGGCTTGTGGATAAGCGGGGCAAAGTGGTGGGAATTGATCGCAACCCGGCCATGATTTCTCAAAGCGTGGAGCGGGCCCGCAACAGCGGCCTGCCGGTTTCTTTTGAGATTGGAGATGCCCACGCACTACGCTTCGCCAACCATTACTTTGATGGAGTACGCTCTGACCGTGCCGTTCAGCACATGGAAAATCCCGAAAAGGTAATTCAGGAAATGTCGCGCGTTACCGTTCCAGGCGGCCGAGTTGTGATCACGGAGCCAGATTGGGAAACTCTTGCGGTTGACTCTTCCGATCGTGCGGTTACTCGCCGTGTCGTACAGTTCATCAGCGACCGCGGGGTGCGCCATGGCTGGATTGGGCGTCAACTCGCGTCTCTTTTCCGCCGGGCAGGTCTTGATCCGGTAGAAAGCAGCGGTGACACATTCATCATTCGAGACTTCAAATTAGCCGACCGCGTGTGGGGTTTAAGCCGTCACTCCGCAGGAGCCCAAGAGGCTGGGTACATCACTGCCGCTGAGCGCGTTGCCTGGCTGGCCGAACTTCAGACAGCCGATGCCGCAGGGCTTTTCTTTAGCGCCATGGTTGGCTTTGCTGCTTCAGGCGTTAAGCCGTGACTGCTTAGCTTTTGCTTAAGAGTGCAATCATCTTGTCATTCTTCGGCTTGGCTTCCTGTGCTAACTGAAGCGGTGTCTTGGAATCATCAAAGCCTGATTGCATGTCCTTCACGGCGCCTCGTTTTATAAGCATCTCCGCCAGATCAACATAGCCTTTTTTGGCGCACACGTGCAGCGCCGTTTGCCCATAGGCATTGGCGTTTACGTTCGCTCCGGAGTTTAGAAGCAACTCTGCTGTATCCAGATGCTCCCGTCCGAACGCAGGATAAAGTATGAGCGGAAAATCATGCGGTCCGCGCTCCGTAATTCGCCCTGGATCCTCACTCAACGAGGCCTTTACTCTCTGGTTATCTCCGAACATCGCTGCCGTGGCAGTTGAATACGGAGAACCTTTATCCAGCAGAAAGCCCGCGGTGTCCTCGCGCCCCATGTGCGTGGCTGCTTCTACCGCGAGTTCGTCAAACATGGAACGCGTCATCAACAGGTCCTGGCACTTGCCATACGATTGCTTGGTTCGGTCCAGATCGAAATGGGCCATTGTCACAAATACGTTGATCCAGTGTTGCGGGATCCCCTTGGTATCGTCTCGATTGATCTTCTCGCCAGCCCGAGAATATACGTAACGGCCGGAATAGTTGTCTCTACCAGCGCGTTTGGGGTCGCGCAACAGCGCTACCATCGCAGCGTTTCCATGGGCCTGGGCTATCTCAAGCGCGGTATGGCCTTGCGCGTCCCTGGCTTCTGGTTCGGCCCCTTTCCGCAACAATACCTCGGCAAGTTGTACGTGACCCATTTCCGCGGCCGTGTGCAGTGGCGCACGATTATCAGTCAGCTTGGCATTGGCATCCACACCATTGCAGAGCAAGGGAGACGCTGTGGCCCGCGCGACGGCTGGATCAGGATTCCACAAGGCGGCGTGCATCGGAGTAATGTTCTGCGCGAGTGGATTTTTCACATCCAGTTGCGCGCCTTTGCTCAGAAGCAGCCAGACAATATCGCTATGCCCGAAGGCCGCCGCGCGATGCAAAGGTGTATAGCCTTGAATGTCCCGCGCATTCATCGACTGGAGATCGATTTTCAAAATTTCTGCAACGCGGTCACTCTTGCCGGCCGCAGACGCCTCATGCAAATCCATCACCAGGCCTTTTGAGAGCAGCAACTCCACGGCTTTGGGCTGGCCTGCAAGACAAGCAAGCATCAGAGAAGAGGTCCCGCGCTGGTCGCGGCTGTAGAGCAAACTTGGCTCCTGTGCCAGAAGCTTTTCCATCAACGCCGTATCGCCAGCATGGATTGCGGCATAAAATCGTCCCCAGCCAACAGCACATTCACCTGTACTTGGGGCAGGCACTGCCGCGGGCGGAGCCGCAGATAGGGCAACAGGGCTCTGTTGCGCCGAAAGCTTGCCCACCACTGCGAAGCCCACCACTCCCGATATAAATTCACGGCGTAATGTTTTCATTAACATACCTCAACCTAACGGAACACATCCGAGCTTTAATAGGCAATTTATTATAAAGCTTTCTGCAATGACATTGCTTTTTCAATGCTATTTGCACAAGGAGAGTCACCATAGTTCCAAAATGGAACTATAACTAGCCTAAGATATGCTCAAAAAATGAGAATTTTCTAAGTCTAGAATTGACATGCAAGTTATGGGCGGATATGTTTGACCGGGCATGGAAATACCTGCCTCCTTCTCGGCCTCGCAACGTGCACTAATTGAGAAACTGCGCGGAGCAAAAAGGCCTTTTACAACTGCCGGCCCTATTCCACGCTTATTACCGGGTTCTCCAGTAGAGTGTTCCTTTGCGCAGCAGCGTTTATGGATACTTGAACAGCTGAGTCCTGGCACACCTCTTTACAACGTCCCGCTCGCACTGCGTTTAAAGGGCCCGCTGGATGCGCCTGCTCTGGATCGCGCGTTGCTTGAAATTACCAATCGGCATGAAGTGCTGCGCACTGTTTTTCCAGAGGTTGATGGCGGTCCTGCGCCACGAATTACAACAACTCCTTTAAGCCTGCTGCAGATACGAGATCTTAGTCTCTTACCGCAAGAAGAACAATCCGCCGCAATTGATAAAACATTCATAGAGCAGGCGGAACGTCCGTTTCAATTGTCTGAGGGCCCGCTCTTGCGCGCCTTGCTTCTGCGGATTGGGCCTGAGCTTCATTTTCTGGCCATTACCATGCACCACATTGTTTGCGACGCATGGTCCATGCCTGTACTGCTCAAAGAGCTTTCTCTTTTTTATGAAAAGTTCACCAATGGCCTGCCTCATGCGCTTGCAGAACTGCCTGTACAGTATTCCGACTACGCAGCCTGGCAGCGCACCAAGATATCAGGTGAAACTTTTGACAGGGATGTGAGTTATTGGCGGCAATCCCTGGAAGGCGCATCCATTTTGGAATTGCCGCTGGATCATCCACGGCCGCGATTGGCTGGATGGGCAGGCGGCACGGCGTTATTCACCTTGGACGCCAAGACTTCCAATGATTTGCGCGCGCTTGGACAGAGCTACGGAGCAAGCGCTTTCATGACAACGCTTGCCACCTTCTATGCTTTGCTGTTCCGCTACTCCGGGCAAAATGACATCGTCGTGGGCTGCCCGGTATCCAATCGCTCACATTGTGAACTGGAGGGACTCATCGGGTTCTTTGTCAACACTCTGGCGCTGCGCGTTCAGGTAAGAAACGACCAGAGCTTTCTTGAATTGTTGAATGCAGTGCGCGAGACAGCGATTGGAGGCTTTGATCATGCCGAACTTCCTTTTGAAAAACTAGTGGAAGAACTGCGTATCCAACGCGATTTCAGCCGGCATCCGCTCTTTCAAGTGATGTTTGCGTGGCAAAATGCTTCACCCCTGAAGCCTGTAAACTCGCCGCTGTCGATTGAACTGATGGACGTCAATGCCGGAGCAGCCCGCTTCGACCTAACCATTCTCTTGAGTGACAGTCCGGATGGAATCCGCGGATCTCTGCGATATAGAACGGAACTCTTCGATCACTCGACCATGGAAAGAATGGTTGGTCATTGGCAACATTTAATTGCCAGCGCGATTCACGACCCGGGCATGGCCATTGGCCGTTTAGCGATTCTCAGTAAATCTGAAAAGAGAGAACTCATTGAGGACTGCAATGCCACGAAACGGATTTACGAAGATCTCCCAACAATAGTTGCCATCATCGAGCGACAGGCAGCGGATCATCCGGAAGCAGAAGCGGTGAGGGCGGAAGGGGGAGTGTTGAGCTATGGAGAGCTGGACAGATTGGCGAATCAGGTGGCGCATGCTTTAAGGAGCCAGGGGGTGGGGGCGGAAGTGCGTGTTGGTGTCTGTCTGGAACGGGGCTTGGAAATGGTTGTCGCGCTGCTCGGGGTGATGAAGGCGGGCGGAGCGTATGTGCCGA
>DASXJO010000051.1:0-8970 GCA_036497385.1 Candidatus Angelobacter sp.
CGGACGAATACGCCACGCGAGCTCAGGATTTCTTCAGTAAGGAGGGCTTTTTTGAAAATTCACTAGCGAACCGTGTAGAGCAATGGGACCACATTGCGCATGTGTGGAGCACCTATGAGTCGCGCCACGCCAAAGGCGAGAAGGCTTTTGCACGCGGCATCAACAGCTTTCAGCTGTTGAATGACGGCACCCGGTGGTGGGTCCTCACCATTTATTGGGAAAGTGAAGACCCAACACACCAGATACCGGAGAAGTACTTGAAGTAGACTATTTCTTCCCGACCACCAGCAGCGTAAACGTTCCCGGCTTCATATTGCGTCGCGGACGCTCGCCCTCTTTGGCAGGGGGTGCCTCTTCCATCTCGGCTGTGACCAGGTATACGTCGTGGTTCGTGGTGTCCAACGCCATGGTGCGGGCAAACTTTTGGGTCGGGGCATTCTCCACCACGCTAAATTTCGATGGCGAATCCTCATGGACAACCGTGAGATTCCCGTCGCGGCCGTTGGAGCTGAAGGCGAGTTGCTGATCGGCGTCAAAAGCATTCGCATCCACACCTTCGCCAATGGCAGGTGTGGCAATCACCTTTCCGCTATCCGCATCCACCACGGCCATCATCTTATTGCTGCAGCCCGCAAACAGCCTGCGGTGTTTCTGGTCCATGGCCAGCCCGCTCGGCTCTTCGCACGGGGCCAGCGGCCAGCTCTTTACCACCGTTGCTTTTTTGGCATCGATGCTGGTTATTTCGCTCTTATCTTCAATGTTCACAAAAACGCCGCCCTTGCCGTCAGCGACGCCAAATTCTGGTTTGCCATCGAGCGGAATGGTTGCGATAACCTTGCCATTCGTGGCGTCAATTACCGTAGCATTCTTGCTGCGCCCGTTAAACGTAAAAACGCGCTTTGAGGATGGGTCATACAGAATGGCGTCGGGATTTTCCCCGTCTATCTTGATCTTGTCCGTCTGCTTCAACGTTTTCAGGTCAAATACGGTCACGCTGTTTTCGCGACCATTGCTGGTGAAGCCTTTGCCCAAATCCTGCGCCAGGGCAATGCCGTGGACTCCGGGCGTGTCAGGAATATCGCCGACCACGGACCCTTTATAAGGATCCAAAACCATGACGTGTGTGCCGCGAGAAATGAAGAGTCGCTTTCCTACGGGATCAAAAGTTATGTAGTCCCAGCCGCCATCCCCGCCGAGAACGTATTTCTGCTTCACCTGATATTTTGCCTGAGCAAAAGTCTTTACCGCGCCTGCGCAAAGGCACGCCACTGCCACTAGCATCACCACTTGTTTCCGCATCTTTCACCTCATTTGGTCGGGATCATTTTAATGGACTGCAAGCAAACTGTCTCTTAAAGCGAGATTTCATCCGACTGATTGTTTATTTCCCGAAACGCGCCAGCCACCAGCGGCGCAGCGCTACCATTGACCATACCGCTTCCACGGCACCAAAGGGCCACGCGCCTTGCAAAAAGCCATAGACTGAACCCAGCGCGCATGCAACCGCGAAGGCAAAGATGAACCATGGGCTGCGCTTTTCCAGCGCGTAAAAGACCAGCATCGCCGCTACCGCGAAGAGCCCAAAAGCATTGAGAGCAGTCATTGACCGCGATTGTAAAGGAAAGCTGCTGGGAGAGAGTCGCGCGCGTGGAACTAACGCTCAAAGCAGAGCACCGCAATTAGCTTGCAAACTTTCCGTCTGCCAACGTTCTATCACCAGAAGTGCTCCCGTTCCTCCAAAGGGAGAGAGCCCCATTGCTCGAAAGAGCGGCGGTCCTTCCCCGCGGGATGGTGGCGTTCTGCGCAAGCGCAGTAAGTCATCATCCCGGGACCGCACACGACTTCAAAGACTCGAACACCAGCTCTCTAATGCGCCACCTGCGTTGATACTTTCCCAACAAAACAAGCAGAATTGCAAGGGCAACAACCTTCAAGTGGGACATGAGCTGTTGCTCATCAAATTGGATGAATAAGCCTGCGCCAAGGAAATGTATTGGATGCGAGAGGACTATCTCAGGAAGACTAACGGACTGGGCAGGCCTGTGAAGGCGCGGTCATGATGCTCTGGTCGGGGAAGCTGAAAGCGCCTTCAAATGCGTCAGATGTCGCGCCACGCTGGAACCATTGCATTAAGACCTGGTTCTGCGGATGATAGGTAAACCCATCAATGGAAACCGGATAACCTGCGTTCGGCATCAGGGCCAAGGGATCGCCTGTCTCAAGATTGTTCTGGCATCCGGTGGAGTTCGGAACCTGCCAGGCGGGCACGGCATTGCTGCCGAAAGGATTATTCATCCATTCAGAAATTTCATGGCTCATGGGCGTAACATCCGCCAGGCCGGGACCAAGAATTCCCTGCTCCACCCAGCTTGCCCAAATAAAGGTCTGAACAAATTTGACCTGCGCCATCTCTCCCGTATCGAATGACGTGTGAAAGCCAAGCACGCAGCATTTCTTAATATCTTTCTGCGGCGCAAGAAAAACATTTTGCGTCAGGGCGATGGCCAGCGCGTCGGACGAAAGATTTGCCATCTGAATGATGGTATTCAGCTGCGAGAGAAAAAAGTCAGTGTCGACAATAGCGTAGAGCACGCCGGTGCTGGGATTACGGTAAACTTTGGCATCGCCTCGCGGCACAGCGATCCTGAGCGGCTTCAATATCTGCGGAGCACCCAACAACGTGTGCCAATCCTTGCCTGCTGTGGCGTTGAATTCCGCCCGTTGCACCGCGTCGGCAAATTGTGTGGTCCCAGTAGCGTACTCAGCATCGTGGAAATTAGGCGACGCCTGTACGCGCGGCACAATGCCCCCGGGATCAAGCACGATTGGCACGCCGTTCTCATCCGCAAACTCTTCAAAGAAAAGCGAAATAGGAATGATCTGTACCGGAATTTGGATCGTCGTGTTCGATTGAGGTTTTTTGCCGACCATCGTAAAGGGATACGCTTTTCCCTGCGATTCAAATGATTCTGAAAAATGCGGAACGCTGAAGATGCGGCCTTGTGTAAGGGCCGCGCGCGCGTCAGAAGAAAGCTTGCTTGCCCCTTCAAATCTGGGCTGTGCGCCTTCTCGCTGCAGGAATCCGCCGTTGGCGTCGATTGGCTGCGAGGTTTCGGGTGAAGCGCTTTGGGCAAAGATGTTGCCGGAGAGCAAACACAAGAATGCCAGCGCGCCGAAAAACAGTGAAACACGCCGACCTAATCGATCTGATTTGAGAGACACTAACCCGAGCTCCGGAAGCACCAAACTGCTATTTTCTTACTACGGCATCAATTTGTCGAATGAAATTGTCGTAAGCACCTGATAAAACTAGACTTTTCATCCTAACCCTTGGACCGTTCATTAGACTTTCCAACAATGCTCATATTAAGGATGCAAGCAGCAGCCCTGGAGTGGGATCAGCGCTGGCTGCGATAAACGGCTGTTTGCTGTTATAGTTTTTCGTCTCTCATGAAGCGTTCTGCCAAAAAAGAGTCATCTAGCAGCGCCGTGGCCGTGGTTCAGGCTGCCTCGGTTGCGTTTGACCGCAAAAGGACTCTGGCCAAAGCCCTGGATCTTACACGCGACGCCGCGAAGCAGGGCGCAAAACTTGTGCTCTTCCCTGAAGCTTTTATCTCCGGTTATCCCCGTGGGCTCGACTTTGGCGCCGTGGTGGGCTGGCGCACGGACACGGGCCGCGAAGACTTCAAGCGCTACTTTGAGAGTGCCGTGGAAGTTCCCGGGCCAACGGTGGATGCATTGAGCAAGGCAGCGCGAGCCAACCGTGTCTATCTGGTGATGGGCGTGATTGAGCGTGAGCGCGGAACGCTCTATTGCTGTGTGCTTTTCTTTGCGCCTGATGGAACCTTTCTCGGCAAGCATCGCAAGGTGATGCCCACAGCCTCTGAGCGGCTGATCTGGGGATATGGCGACGGATCGACCATGCCTGTCTTTGATACTCCACTGGGCAAGCTGGGCGCGGTAATCTGCTGGGAAAATTACATGCCGCTGCTGCGCACCTTTATGTATTCCCAGGGAATTGAGATTTATTGCGCGCCAACGGCAGACCATCGTCCCACATGGTCTGCCACCATGCAGCATATTGCCACGGAGGGACGCTGCTTTGTCCTAGGCTGCAATCAATTCAACCGTCGCAGCGACTTTCCCAAGGATTACTCCACCGCATTTGGAGAAAAATCCGATACCGTGCTTTCACGCGGCGGAAGCTGCATCGTGAGTCCGTTTGGTGAGTTTCTGGCCGGGCCGAACTTTGAAGATGAAACCATCCTGGTGGCTGAGCTGGATAGGGGTCTGCTGCCCAAAGCAAAGTTTGATTTTGACGCTGTTGGCCATTACTCGCGTCCGGATATTTTCCGCCTAATGGTCGACGACCAGCCAAAGCCGCCCGTAGCCACGTTGAGCACCCGAGCCAAATCACGCAAAGCCGATGATATCTCGCACTGAAATTCAGGATGCAGGCCGGCGGATCGCTACACATGTCCGTCGAACCCCAGTGATGGCCCTGGAAGAAAAAGCCTTTGGCATTGACGCCAGGATTTTCTTCAAGCTGGAATGTCTTCAGCATACCGGCTCTTTCAAGCCACGCGGTGCCTTCAACTGCATTCTCAGTTCAAGCGTTCCCGCTGCCGGCGTGATCGCTGCCTCTGGAGGCAATCATGGCGCTGCTGTGGCTTATGCCGGACAAAAGCTCGGATACCGCGCTGAAATTTTTGTTCCTGCCGTGGCGCCCGCCAACAAAGTTGAGCGGCTGCGGCAATATGGCGCAGCCGTAAATCTCATTGGCAACAATTACGCTGAGGCTCTGGCGGCCAGCAAAGAGCGCGTGGCGCAAACTGGCGCGCTTGCCATTCATGCTTATGATGACGCGTGCGTGCTTGCCGGACAGGGCACTCTGTGCATGGAGTTGGAAGAGCAGGTGCGCGGATTGGATTCCGTGCTCATTGCCGTCGGGGGTGGTGGACTGATTGGCGGCGTTGCCGCGTGGTATCAGGACCGAGTGCGCGTGATCGGCGTTGAACCGGAGCGCGCGCCCACATTGCATAAGTCGCTGGCGGCGGGGCAGGTTGTCGATGTTGAAACCGCAGGCGTTGCCGCAGATTCTCTTGGCGCTAGTCGCGTGGGCCTCCTTATGTTTCCGATCGCGCAGAAATTTGTTTCGCAGTCATTGCTGGTCACTGACGAGCAGATCATTGAGGCTCAACGCGCGCTGTGGCAGCAATTCCGTCTGATCGCCGAGCCGGGCGGCGCTACCGCTTTCGCGGCACTGCTCTCCGGCGTTTACAAACCTCGCGCCAGTGAACGTGTGGGGGTGGTACTGTGCGGATCGAATGTCGACCTGCAAAAGTTTCCGCACAGCTGAATCGGTTTTAATCGCCTCGAAGGGAACCTAGCGCGAACCGACGCAAAAACCGATTTTCTGCTTTGTCCATTCCTTGATGTTGTAAAACTTTTGCGGTTTCTGTCTTTAATCTGAAATTTTTTGCACACCGGATGAATCCAGCCGACGCGAAGTGACAATTTTTGTGATTCTCCCGGAATCTTTGAAGCGATTTTTCAATCCGATGCACTATTCTCTGGCAGCATACGATTTGCTGCGGTAAAGTTCTGTCACCCCCAATTTTCAATCTAACTTCAGACGCATAAGGATAACTATGACCAGTTGTTCCAGGTATAAATTGCTGTTCGCTTCTTCGCTGCTTCTTCTCTCCAGCTTTGCTTTCGCCGGTAACGCCGTGGTGGACTGCTCCGGCGCGACTCCGGGCGTTTTCACGAGCATTCATGATGCATTGGCTTCCTTGCCGGCCGCCGGACCGAATTTTATCTCGGTCACAGGCACCTGCCATGAAAATGTGGTGATGTCCGGACGCACCGACCTGAATATCTCCGGCAACCCCTCGGCCACCGTAGTGCCGGGCAATGCCAATGGCCACCTGCTGGCGATCGACGCATCACAACGCGTCGGGATCCAGAACATTACCTTTGATGGCGGACGCGGTGCGCTGATCAATGAGAATTCCCGAGTGGATCTGACCAATGTCACGATCCAGAACAGCCTTGGCATCGGCCTGACCAGCATCGATTCCCTGATGCACATTGCCGATTGCACAATCAAGGCCAGCGCTCGCTCCGGCATCAGCGTAGGCGGCGGAACGCTTTATGTGGATAGCGACGTCACCGGCACCACGGTGACCGCCAATGGACGCAATGGCATAAGCGTTCTGACTGGACACCTGATTCTGAACGGCGGTGATGAGGTTACCCCCGGCACAGAAAATGTGATCAGCAACAATGCAGGCGTGGGAGTGGCTGTGGCCAACAGTGCGGAAGCTGACATTAACGGCGACAACCGCATCATCGGAAACCAGGGCGCGTTTGGACTGGAAGTGATCCACACCAGCACGGTCATTATGACGGACGGCACCATCTCATCCAATGCCGGCTTGGGCGTGCACTGCGGTGAAACCAGCCATTGCGAATGGGCGGGCATAACCAAAATCGACAGCAATGGCAAAGGTGGTATTGAAATTACCGACCATTCTGACGCCTACCTTGATGGAGGGATCGACATCTCCGGGAACACCGGTGTGGGAGTTCTGGTTGATCTGAGTTCCCTGCTCAATAGCCTGGGTGGCAACACAATCAACAACAATACCGATGACGGCATTGTTTTAAACACCATGTCCGTTCTTAAGTTCGCTGCCAATGACACGATCACAGGGAATGGAAAACTGGCGCTGGAGTGCAACAATAACTCCATGGTCTCCGGCGACATCAGCACGTATAAGCCAAAGAAGTGCGGTGCGGCTTTCCAGGCAAGCCCGATTAATTAAAATTGCAGAGTGCAACAAAATGGGCCGTCGCAAAGACGGCTCATTTGTTTTTCATAAAACCTTGAAACACGGAGGAAAGGAGGAAGCGGAGGACTTAAAAGGATCCCTATTCTCCTACGGCTGCCGCAAATTGATACTTGTTGTTCAGAATTCTTTTGATGCCATCTCGCAGGTGAATAACATTGAAATTAAGTAACAAGCCAATGGGCTAATTGGAGAGACGCAGGTAGGTCAGCAACTGTGCTTTGTGTATCGGGAGCAAAGCCTCCACACATTTGAGTTCCACAATCACCAGATTCTCAACCAGCAGATCTATTCGAAATCCGGAATCGAGTCTTAGTCCATTGTAAACAACTGGAAGAGCTACCTCGCTGGAGACGGTCATTCCGGCCTGCTTCAGTTCGTGTGCTAAACATGTTTTGTAAACGCTCTCCAACACTCCCGGCCCAATCCCAGAATGCACTTTAAGCGCGGCGACAATGATCTTCTCGGTGATCTCCGGAAACTTCATTCCTCCGCTGCCTCCGTTCCTCCGTGTTTCAAGCTCTTCCAGAGTCTTATACAGAAATTACTGTGCTACGGCAGTCGCATTCTGCTGGCCCACCAAAAACTGCTGCACGAAAAGGATCGTTGAGTAGAAGAGAAAATCCTGATTTTTCTTTTTCGCGTATCCGTGGCCCTCGTCATTTGCCATAAGAAACCACGTCTGGATTCCATTGCTCTTCAGCTTGTCCAGCATTTGGCGAGACTCCGTCCAAGGCACGCGCGGATCGTTCTTTCCGACTACTGCATACACCGGCTTGCGGATCTTCTCTGAGTTATTTAGCGGAGCGGTCTTTTCCAGATACTCGCGAATTGTTGGATCGCGCTCGTCGCCATATTCCACGCGGCGCAGCTCGCGGCGGTAAGCTTCAGTATGTTCCAGTAGTGTCACCAAGTTGGACGGGCCGACAATGGGCAAGCTACAGCAGATTTTGTCGTTGTATTCATAGGCGACTGCCCATGTCATGTAGCCACCGTAACTGCCGCCAGTAATCATGATCTTGCCGGAGTCGAGCGTGGGATTTTTGCCAATCCAATCCAAAAGTGCGCCAATGTCTTTATGCGTATGGTCCCGATTGACGCCATTATCGAGTTTAAGGAAGGTCTTTCCATATCCGGTTGATCCACGCACATTGGGAAAGATTAGCGCGATGCCTTGTTCATTTAAGTAGTAATTGTTCCTGCCCAGGAATCCCGGACGGTATTGGCCTTCCGGGCCGCCGTGAATGTTCACCATCACAGGGCGCTTGCCGGGGAATTTATTTGCATCCGGCATATACAGGAAGCCGGAAATGGTCTTGCCGTCAAAGGTTTGCCACTTGATGAGCTGCGGCTCAGCGAAGGTGGCGGTATTCAGGCCGCCGGTTTCGCTGGTGGTCCAGCGCTCAAGTTTATTTGTGGTCACGTCAATGGAATAAACATCGGCAGTGGACTTGGCGCTGGTGAGTACAAATCCCAGGTCACGGCTGTTCTTATGAAAACTCAGGCCGCCAATCAGACCAGTGGGAATGCCGGGGACCGGGTGATACTTGCCGGTGGCAGTATTCATGACATAGAGCTTGCCTATACCGTCTTCATTCGTGACGAACGCCAGCGTCTTGCCATCCTCGCTGAGTTCGACTTCATCCACGTCCCATTTGATGTCCGTGGTGAGATACGTAGGCTTCATGGTGGCCAAGTCAAAATAAGCCAGGCGCTGGAATTCGGAATCACGATCAGTTGTGGTGTAGAAGCCTTTGCCATCTTTGCTGAATGGGCCGCCGCTGTAAGCTACCTGCACGTCGCCAGACTTGGGCGTCAGCATCTTCTTCTCACCCGTGGCCACGTCCACGAGCCACAGATAAGTTTCGTTGGCAGAAACTTCATTGACTACCAACAGCTTCTTATTATCCGCTGACCAGCTTGCCACGCCCCATCCCCCGCCTTCCACCTGCAAAAGCAGTTTATCTGTTTTCGGATCAGTCGGATCCATCACATAAACATCGTTATCATGGCCGGTGCGCCGCGTGGATGAATACGCAATGCGATTATCATTGTGGGCAAAGCTGCGTCCGGTGTTGCGGGACTTGCCATCCGTCAAGAGCGTTACGTTTCCATT
>DASXJO010000052.1:0-1699 GCA_036497385.1 Candidatus Angelobacter sp.
AAGCGCGCTGACCGATAAACTTCCGCTTCCAGAGTCTTATAAAGATGACGGGCATTGTAGAGTCCGGTGCAATCGTCAGTGATCGTGAGTTCCTGAATTTTCTCGACGGCGCGGGCATTATCAATGGCGATAGCTGCGTAATCGCAGAGTGCATGCAGGAAGAACATTTCCTGCTCGCCAAAGCTTTCCATGGCGCAGTTAATGAGTTGGATGACGCCGAGAACTCGGTGTTTGGATTGCAACGGTACGCAGATGATTGACCGCGTTTTCCATTTGGTCATCTCATCAATGCGTTTGGCAAAGCGGATATCGTTATAAACGTCGGGCACGATTAAGGACTCACCGTGCCTGGCCACCCAGCCGGCAATGCCTTCGCCCACCTTAAGCCGAACGGTCTTGAGCGTTTCGGCGGCATCGCCCACGGCAATGGCGAAATAGAGCTCGTCCTTCTGTTCATCCACCATCAATAGAGACCATGTGTCCGGGCGGAAAAATTCCGCCATCTTGTCCATGATGGTTTGGAGAATTGAATCGAGATTCAGCGACGAGGTCAGGGCCTTCGCCACATCGTTAAATATGGCGACTTCCTGCAGCTGCCTCTTAGTCTTCCGCTCCGGTCCTGATCCTGCTGCCTCGTTCATTTAGGGGGTTGATCCTCAATTTTCAGCGACTGAGAAAGTCTCGTTACTTTTTGCGTATTATCGCTTGCTTTAGGGAAATCGGCAACCGGACAATAGACCTGAAACCTTTGGGTAATAGCCCTTACGTACCCGGAAAGTAGTTGTCGAATCAACAGTTAGGGGGTATTTTGTTACGTACCGGGAGTTTTTGGATTCCAAAATATGGGCCAACTGACTGACTTACCAGCAAAAGGCAATGGAACTGCCATGGGTGTTTTTGGTGATCGGCTTCGGCGTGAACGGGAGATGCGCGGCATAACCCTTGAGGAAATCACTGAATCCACAAAAATATCCCGGCGCCATCTGGAAGCGCTGGAAGGGGAGCATTTTGACCAGCTTCCCGGCGGCGTCTTTAATAAAGGTTTTGTGCGAGCGTATGCGCGTTTTCTAGGCCTGGATGAAGACCAGGCGGTTGCCGATTATTCCGCCGCCAGCAACGAGCAGCCTGAAGCTGAAAATAAGTTTCCTCTTGAAATCCATGATGAGCCGAACCGCGAGTTGAATCCGCGAAGCTCAAACTTACCTCTGGTATTTGCTATTGCCGCTTTAGTGGGTATCCTGGTGGGTTACGGCTTTTGGATCAAATCAAAGCCACACAATCCGGCTCCGGCTGAAAACACTCAACAGGCAGCGCCTGCCAATTCTGCGAGCGAGCCACCAGCTAGTGCTTCAACTTCACAGCTAGTCACATCGTCCAGCCCGGCAGTAAATGAGGCACAAAATAATGAGTCCGCTACTGCGGCGAAACAGGCTTCGGCGCAGGTAGCTGCAAGCTCTCGGTCGGCTGATCCGACACCTGACCCTGTCCCGAGTCAATCCGCTGATACGCCTGCAGCTGGAAAAGAAAAAGCTTTTTTCGTACAGATTAAAGCCAAGGAAGATTCCTGGGTTTCAATCGTCGCCGATGGGAAATCCGTGATGCAGCGTGTTCTTCCAGCGGACAAGCATAAGAAAGTCAAAGCGGGAAAATCACTTATTCTCAGAACGGGAAACGCAGGCGGTATTGAAGTCAGCTTCAA
>DASXJO010000053.1:0-2629 GCA_036497385.1 Candidatus Angelobacter sp.
TGATTATGTCGCTCAGCTGCGCACGCTGGCGCCGGAAAGTACGTGGATGAGCGATGCGCTGCTTTCCGCCGGCAACATGTACCTGCTGCGGCGTGACTATGAAACGGCGACCCCGTTCTATGCCGAGATTTATCAGCGGCAGAAAAACGGGAGGACATCGCCGTACTCGCATTGGAAGACAGCATGGCTCACATATCGAATGGGCAAGAAAGATGAGGCCAAGCGGCTGTTCGAAGAGCAGCTTTCCATGTATCCCAGTTCGTCAGAAGTCCCGAATGCCATTTACTGGCGCGGGCGCATGGCTGAGGACGAAGGCGACAAGAAGCTGGCCAGCGCTTACTATCAGAAGCTCGCAGAAAATTACCGCTATTACTACTACGCAAATTTAGCGCGCGAACGCCTGCCTAAAGTCGGCGATGAGACCGTTGATCCGCCTGTGCTGGACAGTCTGCCGCGTCCGCCTGCGCCTCCGCATGATTGGGAGACGCCTGCGGACAATATCCGGGCGCAAAAGGCGCAGCTACTGGCGAACGCCGCACTCTATGACTTTGCCGTAGCGGAGATGCAGGCGGCCAGCCCCGGATCGCCTCCGTGGGAAGCCAAGTCCGTGGCTGAGATTTACGACGAGCAGGGAAGTTATATTCGCGCCATTGAAACACTCAAGCGCGCTGTTCCCGGCTATTTTGCAGCAGAAATCCCGCAGATTCCTCGGCCCGTTTGGGAAAGTCTATTTCCCCGGCCATTCTGGGAAGAGTTGAAGCGCGACTCGGCAGCCAACCGGCTTGATCCTCATCTCGTGGCATCGTTGATCCGGCAGGAATCGGAATTCAATCCGGCAGCCATCTCCCCCGCCAACGCTATGGGGCTGATGCAGCTGCTGCCCACCGTGGGCAAGGGGATGGCGAAGGAGATGAAGATCAGGCATTTTTCTTCTGATCAACTACTTGTGGCGGACACTAATTTGCGGCTAGGCACGCGCTATTTCCGGCAGATCGTTGATCACTACGACGGCCAGGTGGAGTACGCACTGGCTGCATACAACGCCGGTGTGGATCGCGTAAATGATTGGCGCAAGAACGGAAACTTTGCCGACGTGGAAGAGTTTGTTGAATCGATTCCGTTTACTGAAACGCGCGAGTACGTACAGGCAATCATGCGGAATGCGGTAATTTATAAGCTGCTGTATTCGAAAAGCTAAAAGCTAGCGGCCAAAAACCATTGCTCCACCCAGGCTCCCCTGATACACCAGCGCGAGCACGGCAACCACCGCCAATGCCAGATAAGCCAAAGTGGGAACAGCATTTTGCCGGTAAAGTCGCCACCGCCAAACCGCGAGCACAATAAAGAGCACCGCCAGCGATGTTCCCAGCCACTGATGGACCGCGATTAGTTCTGGCGGAAGGGTTCCGGCAGACTTGATCTTCCACCACCATCCGGCAGCGCCAGTAAGCGGAGTAATAATTGCGGCGTACAGGACCATCCATGCTGCCGCGTTGTGAAGCGATGACCGTTTCAGCCAGAGTCCCAGCAGATCGCTGAGCAGCGCCAAGGGCAACAACGCAGCCGTAAAGTTGACGAGTATGGGATGAAGTTCCTGCGGCGACCGAGGCGGTCTAAAACCGGGCAAACCGTGTGCGGCGGCATTTCGTTCATTCACTTGCGTGCCGATTGAGGCGACCAGTGTCGCTTTCATGTTCGGGTGCGGCGCGCAGTGGTATGCAATTGTTCCGGACTTCTGGACGGTCATTTTCCACGAACTGCCGGGCTGAATCAATCCTGAATCAAAGCTCCCATCGTCGGCGGTAACGGTGTGAGCGAAGATGTCTTCATTCTTAAATTCAATTGTTTCACCAGGATGAACCGCAAGATCCGCGGGTTGAAAGCGCATACCTTTCATTATCACCTGGCCATTTGCTGAAGGCTCCGCAGCAGACTGGTTCTGAGCTGGAGTTCCAGAGGCTTGGAGAACTAGAGCTGAACCTGCTTGCGGCAAATTGGCGACGCCGAAGCGCGGGTGTGCGACAGAGATGCTTGATGCACTGAGGAGCAGGAGAACTGCCATCCCCTGCCGCACACGCCACGCTGCTAAAAAAGGCCCCATGGGACTTAGTGCGCGCCCGATCCGCCACTGGAACTTCCCAAAGATGACTGCAACTGCTTGGCGTGATCCAGATGTCCCTGAAGGAGAGGCGCTGCGCCCTGTAACGCCGATTTCAACTCGGCATTCTGCGCGTTCGGGATCAGCACATTTCCGGCTGCGTCAAGCACCTGCTGGTGATATGCCACCTCATGGTTGATGTATTCGCTGTCAAAGGCCTTGCCGTTCAGCCCCTGCAGCTTCTTCGTCTCAGCCGCGGCAGCGGTTTTCAGTGACTTGCTTGTGGCACTCGGCTCCGGCTTTACGTTGAGCTTTTTGCCTAAGTCATTGACGGAGCTTTGCAGCTTGGTATGGTCGTCAATCATCTGCTGCGCAAATTGCTTGACTTGGTCGTTCTTTGTCTTTTTGAGCGCCAGCTTGGCGGTGTCGATGTCGATCTGGTCAGCAGCCGTGACCACTCCAACAATCTGCGGATCGGATATCTTGGCGCTGCCTCCGCTGCTCTTGTCTTTATCTTTATCTTGCGCGAAC
>DASXJO010000054.1:0-8196 GCA_036497385.1 Candidatus Angelobacter sp.
CTCCCCCCGGTCATCGGTAGTTGCTTTCGCCGCCAGCCGCAGATACATCTGGCCAAGGCGCATCTGCGCTGCCATCAGCCTGATCTCCACGTCCTGCACCGGATCATTGTATTCATCCAGGATTGCACCGCTCACCGCAGCGGCGGGCATTAGCCGCACCGGCATGTTCTTGACGTGATCGCCGGCGGCAACTTCAAACACGGGCTGAAATTCCCGGTTTCGATCGTCGGAGAAAAAGCCCGGACGCTCCGCCATCAACCGATAAATGCCGGGCTCGACGTTTTTGAAAATGAAGTGGCCGCTGCCATCAGCGCGTGATGACTTGCTTCCGCTGCCTTTCAAGTGCAAAAGCGTGACCGTGGCGCGCGGAATCGTCCGGCTATTTTTGATATTGATGACGCTTCCTTCAACAATGGCGGGCGGCGGATCTTCAGGGGTGGTCTGGGCCGTAGGAGCATTCTGCGCAGCAAGCGGGGCCGCCAGAGTCAATGCAAAAAGAATTAGTCTGTGAGCGCGTGCCATGCTTGCTCGCCACTTCCTGCCCAATCATTAGCTAGTAAACGGTCCCCGGTTGCAGAATCTTGTTAATTTCTGCTGTATTGGTTCTTCTTCTTTTCCTTGTACCGCTCCAGCGCCAGTTGAATCAGCTTGTCGATTAGCTTCGGATATTCCAGCCCTGAAGCCGCCCACATTTTGGGATACATGCTGATGGAAGTAAAGCCCGGCATGGTATTAATCTCATTTAAATAAAGCTTGCCGCTTTTCGGGTCCATTAGAAAGTCCACGCGCGCCAGCCCAGAGCAATCCACTGCCTGGAACGCCCTTATGGCCATTCCTTGCACTTCTTTCATCTGCTTTTTGCTGATTTTTGCCGGGATCACCGGCTGCGAGCCCTCGTCAATGTACTTGGCGTTGTAGTCATAAAACTCCGCCGCCGGAACAATCTCACCCACCGTCGATGCCTGCGGCTCATCATTGCCCAGCACGGCGCACTCAAGTTCACGCGCCTTGTGCTTCTTGCCTCCAACACCCTGCTCAATCACGATCTTGCGGTCGTATTTGGCCGCTTCTTCAATCGCGGGTCCCAGCTCCTTGCGATCATGCGCCTTGGAGATTCCTACGGACGATCCCAAGTTTGCAGGCTTCACAAAGACCGGATACTTGAGCTTGCTTTCAATCAGCTTGATGGCTTTCTTGGGCTCGCTTTCCCATCGGCTGCGCAGGATCGTTACGTGCTTCACAATCTCCAGCCCGGCAAAAGCGAAGAGCTGCTTCATAATGTCTTTGTCCATGCCCGCCGCCGAGCCAAGCACGCCCGCGCCCACATATGGAATGTCAGCCAGTTCCAGCAGCCCCTGAATGGTGCCATCCTCGCCAAACGTGCCGTGCAGCACGGGAAAGATCACATCTACGTCAATGCCTTTTTGTGTGGCGACGGCCGTGCTCTCAAATGGAACCAGCCCATGCGCCTGCGGAACCGGCGGCACGATCACCGCTTCACCCTTGGCCAGCACCACAGCTCCGGGTGTGCTTTCCGGATCGCCTGCGCGAAGATGGCGCGGGTTTTCAGGAGCGGCATTCTTTCCGTGGAGCAACTGCTCGGCATGGCTGTCCGTAAGCCAGCGGCCTTCCTTGCTGATGCCGATCGGCACCACTTCATATTTTTGCTTATCGATGGCGTTGAGGACCGACGCCGCGGAAAGCAGAGAAACTTCATGCTCGCCGCTGCGTCCGCCGAAGAGTATTCCCACCCTGAGTTTCTTCATCACCAAATACTGTAAAGCAGCACTTGAGTGCTCAGCAATCAGGCATTCTCCGCAGTCTCAAGCATCTCCACAGTCCCGAAGCGGAGCGAGGGATCGCTATAGACATAACCATCTCTTAAGGAAAAGGAAAAGGGAATGTGGACTGGCAGGTTCGCTTCAGAGCAGTGAAAAACGCAAATGAATCTGCCGAATTCGTGTCTATTCGCGAAATTCGCGGCAAGCTTTTCTGGAGGGCTACGTTCCTTCTTTCTTCTCTTCGCAACTCTTGCTTGCCGTGCGTACAAAATCTGCCAGCTTTCCTTGCTTCTGCTTTTCCAGCAAAGCGTCCAATGCTTTAGATTTCGCGTCCGGATCGCTCTTCACGATCGCGCTGTAAGACTTGAGCGCGCTCTCAACCCCGGCAATAAACTGTGAATCGGTATCGCCGGCTTTATCCGGGTGTTCGATAATGTAGGCCGCGCTGCCGAACGTCGCCTGGTAGGAAAGCTGTGGCGTGTACTTGTTCTGCTCCGTGACAAAATCCATCCCAAAAAGGATTGGCGCGCAGATATTCACGTTGATGTCCGGGATGTCCTCAAGCCATTTCTTGGCCCAGGTCTTGTCTGCGTAAAGCGACTTATCCAGCGGGTTCTGTTCCAGCTTGCGCGTGAGCGCCACGAATCGCTGGCGTTCCGCCGCGGTAGAAGGTGCATGCTTGGGTTCGTCTTTGGGTGTGTTCTGTGCGAACGACAAAACAGCCAGAAACAGTATGAGCGAAATCAGGCCCGCTTTACGCATTCTTCCTCCAACTACCTGGGAAAATTAGGACAAATGATTATAAAAGGTTCGCAGGAAAACCTTTGAAACACAGAGGAAAGGAGTAAGCGGAGGTTATCAAGGAACACCAAGGAAAACCAGAGAGAGTGGAATCGCGTTTCGCAATCTAAGACTCCAGCGCCTGCCCTCCTTTACCTCCTTTCCTCCGTGTTTCAAAGGTTTTCGACCAAAGACTAGAGGATCTTTTTTCCAAACGCTGAAAGCGCCAGCTCCACAGCCAGATCGGCTGTCCGGTTATGCTCGTCAATCACCGGGTTGACCTCAACGATTTCAAAGCTGGTCATGCGGCCATGATCGGAAATAATCTCCATGGCCAAGTGGGCTTCGCGATAACTGGCGCCGCCGCGCACCGGTGTTCCCACGCCGGGAGCATCTTCCGGATCGATCCAGTCCATATCGAGCGAAACATGGTACCCGGCGGTGTTGCGCCCGGCAATGCGCAAGGCTTCTTCAATCACTGTACGCATACCGCGCTCGTCGATATCGCGCATCGTGTAAACCTCAATTCCGGTCTCCTTGATATTTTCCTTTTCGCGGGCGTCTACATCGCGCACGCCCACCAGCACGCAGTTTTCCGGATGCACCTTGGGAGAGAAGCCGTAAATATCGGCGAGGTCTGATGGCCCCAGGCCCATGATGGCCGCCAAAGGCATGCCGTGTACGTTGCCGCTGGGAGAGGTCTCTGGCGTGTTGATATCGGCATGAGCATCAATCCAGATCAAGCCAACCCTCTGCTCCTGCGTGCGCCGTTGCTGCCGGAAAAACTCTGCCACCCCGGCCACCGTGCCGGCGGCAACAGAATGATCGCCACCCAGCACCAACGGAAACTTTCCCGCTTCCAGGGTTTTCAGTACCTGCTCTGCATGCTTGGTGCACGTAGCGGTGATTTCTTTCAGGTATTTGGCGTGCGGATCACCCGATTTCTTCTGCTCCGCAATCGCCACCGCGATATTGCCGCCGTCTTCTACTATGTGGCCCAGTTCTTCCAGACGCGCTTCAAGTCCCGCCACGCGCACGGCGGAAGGTCCCATATCCACGCCACGGCGGGAAGCGCCAAGATCCAGCGGCACGCCAAGAATCCTGATCTTCTTGGGAACAATGTTGTCCGCCACCACAGGCGGATTGGCAGGTTCGGTCTTAAGGGCTACGGGCGCCGTTGTTGTAGTTTCCGGAGTCATAGTTTTTCCAAAAGTCAGCCGCGAATTAACGCGAAGTCACGCGAACCTGGTTCAGCATATCTCCCATGTCCGCTTTCGTCCGTTCGTAATGACCCGATGACAAAATCCTTCTTAAATTCGTCTTCATTCGCGAAATTCGCGGCTACGCTTTTTCGATCTGCGCCCGGCAGCGGCAATCTGCGGCGATGCTTTTTCCTTCCTACGGATAAATGCGGGTCAATGTCCGGGCAAACGGAATTGTTTCTCGCACATGCTCCAGGCCGCACACCCATGCCACAGCGCGCTCAATGCCCATGCCGAACCCCGAGTGCGGCACGCCGCCAAACTTGCGCAGGTCCAGATACCACTTGAACGCCGCTTCCGGCAGGTCATGTTCGCGTATACGCTTCAGCAAGAGTTCATAGTCGCCAATGCGTTGCGACCCGCCGATGATCTCGCCGTAGCCTTCCGGGGCGAGCACGTCCACGCACAGCGCCAGCTCCGGACGCTGCGGATCAGGCTCCATATAAAACGCCTTTACCTTGGCCGGATACCGATGCACCATCACCGGCTTATCAAACTGTGACGAAATAAACGTTTCGTCGGGCGAGCCAAAATCGCCGCCATACTCGAACTTCGCTTCCACCTGCCCTTTGGCATGGCCTTCCTGCAACATTTTCACAGCTTCGTCATAAGTGATGCGCGGAAACGGAGGCTTGATGTTGGCCAGCTTGGTTACATCTCGGCCAATTGTTTCCAGATCGGCTTTGCGGTTGGCTACCGCGCTTTGCACCAAATGGCTGATGAACTCTTCCGCCAATTCCATGATGTCGTCAAGCGTGGCGTACGCAACTTCAGGTTCCACCATCCAGAATTCTGTAAGGTGGCGGCGTGTTTTGGATTTTTCCGCGCGGAACGTCGGGCCAAAAGAATAAACCTTGCCCAGCGCCATGGCCATGGCTTCAATATAAAGCTGGCCAGACTGCGTGAGAAAAGCCTGATCGTCAAAGTAATCAACTTCAAACAGCGTTGACGTTCCTTCACAGGCCGCTGGCGTAAGAATCGGCGGATCGGTCAGCGTGAAGCCGCGTTCATCAAAGAAGTTGCGCGCTGCGCGAATGATCTCCGCACGGACGCGCAGGATGGCCGTCTGCCGCGGTGTGCGCACCCAGAGATGGCGGTTCTCCATCAGGAAATCAATGCCGTGCTCTTTACGCGCGATAGGAAATGGATCGTCTTCCGGCACCCGTTGCAGCACTTTAACGTCGCTCACATCCATTTCATAGCCGCCGGGAGCGCGCTTGTCCGCGCGGATTTTTCCGGTCACGATTACGCTGGACTCGTCAGTAAGGCCCTTGAGCGCGTCAAATACCTCTGGCGTTACCTGGTTCTTGGGAACAACCCCCTGGATCACTCCCGTGCCATCGCGAAAGATGGGGAAGATAAGCTTGCCGCTTTCACGCTTGTTATAAAGCCAGCCCCGAATGGTAACGCTCTGGCCGTCATGCCGGCCAACTTCTGCAATGGTGGTTATGGGTGCCTGTGTAATCGTGTCCATAGTGAAATCAATTCAATTCAAGTTCATCTCGGGCGGTCAAAAATCCAAAATCCAAATCTTTGAAACACAGAGGAAAAGAGGGAACGGAGGAATTAGACTTGCTTGCAATCACTCCAATCCAATATTGTCCGCGTTATTGGCGGTTTTTTCTATCCGATCTCCCGCATTTCTCCGTGTCTCTGTGTCTCCGTGGTGAGATTTTGTATTGCGGTCGCCGCTATTCCGCCGTCACTCCCGCGCTCTCCAGCTTTCCATAACACTCTGCCATTTTTCGCGGGACATCCATATTTTCTGCGCCTTCAACTTCCAGCAACATGGCTGGCGCTCCGGGAGCGGTACGCAAGGATTGCATTGTCTGCTCCCAATCAATGGTGCCTTCGCCCGGCCATAGATGAGAATCTTTGTCACGCTTATTGTCGTGAATATGCGTGGAACGTATGCGGCCCTCAAGCAAGTTAAACGCCTGATGAACTGAACTCATCAGGTGCCCGTGGCCCACATCAAAACAGACGCCCAGATCTTCATAACGCAGCAGCCGTATTAATTCTTTCAGCTTTTCCGGCGTCGAGAGATCGTTAGGAATATTTTCCAGCAGCAGGCTTACGCCTAGCGGACGCGCAAAAGCGCGCAGGTGCTCAATGCCGCCCAGAGCGTTGTCAAACTTCCGCGGATCGTCGTACTCATCGGGCTTGCCGATGTGCTGGATCAGATAACGAAAAGGCACGTACTCCGCCACTTCAATGGCGCGCTTGATTTCGTCCATAGCCTCAATGCGGTTGCGCTTATCAGGATCAACAATGTTGACCGGCTGACCGCCGGAATTGAAATTGTTGTCCATGTAAATGGGCGCGTGGACGGAATGAAACTCGATCTTCTCTGACTTGAACCAATTGCCCACTTCTTTCACGTGGTCTTTATCGTGATAGTTGAAGTGGCCGCGGGCGGCAAAAATTTCCAGTGCTTGCGCGCCGCCGCGCACCATGGCGTCCAGCAGGCCGGGATGCAGCCGCCGCTTGATATACACGTAACTTGACATTGCGCGCAGCATCAGTAGCCCACCGCCTTTCCCCCATTGCGCCCGTCTGGCGCGCCCAGCAGTTCGCCCGTTTTGGGGTCCACGGCTATGCACTCGCCGTCACTCCAATAAGTTTCCGCTTTTATCTTATGCCCGCGTACCTGCAATAACTTGATTGTGTCGGGTGAGATCCCGGTCTTCTCAATATCAATTTCATCCGGTTCCCACTGGTGATGGAAACGCGGCGCATTGACCGCCTGCTGAATATCCAGCCCGTAATCGATTACACCCATCAGGATGTTAGCCACGGTGCTGATGATGCGCGGGCCACCAGGGGAGCCCAGGACCATGAACAGCTTGCCATCTTTCAGCACGATCGTCGGGGCCATGGCGCTGAGCGGACGCTTCCCCGGCGCAATGGCATTCGCTTCACCCTGGATCAAGCCATAGCCGTTCGGCACGCCGGGCTTGGAAGTGAAGTCATCCATTTCGTCGTTCAACAAGAAGCCGAGCTTGCCCGCCGTAACGGCCGAGCCAAAGCTATCGTTGAGAGTTGTTGTCACGGCCACGGCATTTCCCTGCGCGTCCACCACGGAATAATGCGTTGTGTTGTTCGATTCCCGCCCGGTAAAAGGTGGGTGCAGCGCCGCCGGGCGATCAAGCTCGCCAAAGCCGGAGGGTCGGTGCACGTCTTTGCTGTCTGTGGCCCGCATTGTATCCAGCGACTGGCGCCAGCCTTCGGCGTATTTCTTGTCGATCAATTGGGCCACGGGAATCTGGCTAAAGTCGGAATCGCCGAGCAACTCCGCGCGGTCAAAAAATGCCCGGCGAAAAGCTTCCACGGTCACGTGCATTGAATCCGCGGAGCGATTGCCCATTTTGGCTAGATTGTAGCCTTCCAGAATGTTGAGCGTCTCCATTAGGGTGATTCCGCCGGAACTGGGCGGCGGCGCACTGATCACTTCATAGCCGCGATAGGTGCCCCGGATTGGCCGCCGTTCCTTGACTTCATATTCAGCAAGATCTTCTGCTGTGATTAGTCCGCCACCGCGCTTGATTTCGTCAGCCAATTCGCGCGCCATTGCGCCTTTGTAAAACTCATTGGCTTTAGGATTGGCGGCAATCCGTTCCAGCGTCCTGGCCAGTTCAGGTTGGCGGAAGATTTCACCCGGCTCATAAAATTTGCCGTTACGTTGGAATATCCGGCGGGCATCGCCCAGGAACACGCGCTCTTCTTCTGTGTGTGTCGTGGAATTTTCTTCGTAGTGCAGGGAATGCGCTTCCTGATAAGTCAATCTCACGCCTTCACGCGCCAATTTAATTGCAGGGTCCATCACGGCGCGCAGTGACAGTTTGCCCCAATGTTGTTCGGCATAAACCAGTCCGGCCACCGATCCGGGCACGCCAATCGCTTTGTACCCGATAAGACTGGCATTGGGAATCACGTTCCCCTGAGCATCCAAATACATGTCACGCGTTGCGGCTTTGGGAGCTTTTTCCCTGAAGTCGAGAAAGTGCAATTCTCCGTTGGCTTTGCGCAGCAGCATGAACCCGCCGCCCCCAATATTTCCTGCCGCGGGATGAACAACAGCCAAGGCAAAACCCGTCGCCACGGCTGCATCCACGGCGTTGCCGCCCTGGCGCAGGATGTCCGCGCCAACCTGCGAAGCCTGTGGGTGAATGCTGACCACCATGGCCTTGCGGGCATGCACGGGCCGCAGGCCTTGGGCGTGGCCCAGCTCTGCCGCTGCGATGCAGCAGACAACTAGCTTACAAATCAGGGCTTTGCGTAGAACTGTCATCTGAATTGCGGACTCCGATGAACTGATGCAAACCGGCCAAGCTTGCTACCAGCTCTTGCCGCCAAGGCCAGAGCCCATACGC